>JBBQFW010000017.1:0-25663 GCA_038322445.1 Gemmatimonadales bacterium | reverse complement strand
CTCCGGTCCGATCACGTGGACGATCCCCTGTCGGTGATCGCCGAGTGCCAGCAATGGCACACCGAACGCCTCGCAGTTGCGCGCGAGGGTCTCGGTCTGCGCAAAGCGGGCTTCCGATCCCTGGTCGCGAATGGGCAGCGCGGCAAATCCGCCGAACGTGGTCGGTGTGGAGTGATCCATGGTGGCGATGGTGCGCTGCGGCGCTTTCACTGGCAGCCCACGTTCGCGCAGCTCGGTGAACGCCTGCGCTGACGTCACCTCGTGCACGAGATGCAGGTCGACATACAAAACCGCCGGCGTGGCATCCGTCTGTTCGCGCACGACGTGCGCATCCCAGAGCTTCTCGAACATCGTCCTTGGACTGGACGTCGTCACGAGAGCACCTCGATGGCCGCCGTAGCCCCGAATCGCGGCGACGAGGAAATCCTCGGCGCCACGATCCCGGCTTCGCGTGCATACAACAGATTGTTCACCGCGTCGACGTACGCTTCCGCGGATGCCGTGACGACGTCGGTGTGCGCGCCATGTCCCACGTACACGCGTGCCGAGTGGTAGTCCTTCACGCGGACGGTGACTTCGCCGAGCGCCTCGAGTCCTTCCGACACGTTGCGCACCGTGAAGCCCTGCAGCTCGCCGATGTCGCCGACCACGGCATCGATCGCGCGACAGCTCGCATCGACCGGACCGTTACCCGTGCACGAGGCAACGCGCGTGGCGCCATTCGGGTCGCGCAACTGCACCGTCGCGGTGGGAATGAGGTGCGTGCCGCACGTCACCTGGAGCTGCTGAAGGCTCCAGCCGAAGGGCGCATGTTCCTGCGCGCCGGTCGCGAGCACAGCGAGGTCGCGCTCGTTCACCACCTTCTTGCGGTCGGCCAGCGTCTTGAAGCGCGCAAAGACCTCGAGGAAGCGCGGTTCATCGAGGTCGTAGCCCATCGCCGAGAGCCGCTTGCGAAGGGCGTGTCGTCCGGAGTGCTTGCCGAGGACGAGCGTGCTGCCGTCGGCGCCGACTGATTCCGGCGACATGATTTCGTACGTCGACGCGTGCTTGAGCATGCCGTCCTGGTGAATGCCCGCCTCGTGCGCGAACGCATTCGCGCCCACGATCGCCTTGTTCGCGGCGACGTACGCGCCGGTGCACGCGGACACCACGCGTGACGTGCGCATGAGCTCCTGCGTGTCGATCTGCGTGCGGACGCCGAAGTGGTCGGCGCGCGTGTGCAGCGCCATGATGACCTCCTCGAGCGACGCGGTCCCCGCGCGCTCACCGATGCCGTTGATCGTGCATTCCACCTGGCGCGCGCCACCACGAATGCCGGCGAGCGAATTGGCGACGGCGAGGCCGAGGTCGTCGTGACAGTGCGTGGAGACGATGATGCCCGGCGCGCGCGACGCAAGCGCGCAGACGCGCGCGATGAGCGCCTCGTACTCGGAGGGTGTCGTATAGCCGACCGTGTCCGGAATGTTGAGCGTCGTTGCGCCGGCCTCGATCACCGCGGCGAGGACATCGAGCAGGAATTCCGGGTCGGAGCGTGTGGCATCTTCCGGCGAGAACTCGACGTCGGCGACACCGGCGCGCGCGAGCGCGACGGCATGCCGAGCACGATCGATCAGCTCCTCGTGCGTGCAGCGGAGCTTGTGCGCGAGATGGATGCTGGATGTCGCAAGGAAGACGTGCACCCGTGGACGATGCGCGGTGCCGATGGCCGCGAGGCACGTCGCGACGTCCGACTCCGTAGCGCGCGCGAGCCCGCAGATCACCGGTCCGTGCGCCACGCCGATCTCGTCGGCAATCGCACGCACTGCCGCCGCATCACCTGGTGACGCGGCAGGGAATCCGGCCTCGATGATGTCGACGCCGAGCCGAGTGAGCTGGCGGGCGACCTCGAGCTTCTCGACCAGCGACATCGTGCACCCGGGCGACTGCTCGCCGTCGCGCAGGGTGGTATCGAAGATCCGGACGTGATCCGACGGAGCGGGCGACGTGGCCGACGTCGTGGTAATCACGGTTCGCCGTCGGCCTGCGCGCATGGCTGCTGGTGCGCCGGCACGGGCGCCTCGGCCCCGGAGGCACTGGACCAGTGCGCGCGGTTCGTGGACGACTGGCTCGGCTGAACCGACGGGCGATCGAATTGGAACGTGGACATGGGTTGCGCCAGCGAAGGGGGTGAATGCGACCCCGAGCTGCGTGCCTGGCGCGAACGATTCCCGAGCGTACCGTGCAAAAGGTTGCATCAGATGCAAAACGGCCCCTCCCGCACAGTGCGCGGGAGGGGCCGTTCGCGACGCAAGCGCCGCGTTACTCGGTAGGTCCTCCCGCACACATAAGCTCCCGGCCTGAAATGAGGCCGAGAGCGTTGGTAAGGAGGAGAACCGCAGAGCGATACATGAAATCCAGTATAGGCACGACTCGCGCGAATCGTCAACTGTTTTGTTGCCCTGATGCGCCGAACGGCGCCGGACGCCACGCGTCGCGACGTTCTAAAGCACTTCGGCACGATGTCCTGGGTGTCTGCGACGGGATGCAAAAAACGTCGCGCGATGAGGCCGTGCATGCAATGAGTGTGCGGACGAGCTCGTCGTTTCCGGTCCCGAAGATGCCTTGTAATGGTGCATCCTTCAACTGTGAGCCTGACATGCATGGTTTAATCGTCAAATCGCTATCCGCTGGCGCCCTCGCCGTCTGCATCATTGCCGGCAGCGCGTCTGCCCAGGGCAAGGGTCATGAAAAGGAGCACGGCAAGGGGGAAGACAAGTATCAGGAAGGCGGGAAGCATCAGGACGAAGGGATGCGTCAGGATGCCGAGGAGCATCGTGCCGACCGCCGGCATATGGACGCGGCGCATCCGGTCGCGATGATGCACCGCGATGAGGATTACCGGAAAGTGCCACCCGGTCTCGCCAAGAAGGGCGGCATGCCGCCCGGCCAGGCGAAGAAGTACTACCGCGCCGTCGAGGGCGTGCCAGTCATGCGTGACGTGTTCGTCCATCACGGCTACACCGTGGTGCGCACACAGCCCTACGGCAACTCGGAGTACGTCTACTATCGCCTGGCGAACGGCCCGATTCAGCGCGCCGTGATCGTTCCGGGCACTGCGCAGCTCGGCTTCCAGAACGTGCCGCAGGCGCTCATCCAGGAAATCCTGTCGCGACTGTACTGAGCGCGCAAAGCAGGCAGGGACCGGAGGGCAGAACGATAGCCATCGCTATCATTCTGCCCTCCGTTCCGTTCCGCTCACCATTCGTTGCCCTCCCGGCGCAGCGATTGCTCTCTCCATAGCCATGTTCTTTCATTCGTGGGCCAGCATCGGGCGCGTGGTGCTCGCCTCGTTCGTGCTGTTCATCGCCGTCGTCGCCATGTTGCGGGTGGTGGGCCAACAGGCACTCGCCGAGATGTCGGGCTACGACATGGTGTTCGTCGTGACGCTCGGCTCCGTGGTCGCCATGGTCGCCGTGACCCGCTCCATCCCGATCGCCGACGCGGTCGTCGCCATCCTGACGGTGCTGGCGCTGCAGGAGCTCGTGCGCTGGCTCCAGTCGCGGTACCTGTGGGTGCACCACGCCGTGCGGCAACCGCCCGTGCTCCTGCTGTGGGACGGCAAGATGCTCGAGGAGAAGCTGCGCCGCGCCAGCATCAGCGCCGACGAGATTCGCGCGGCGATCCGGGGCGCAGGCGTGCGGTCGCTCGCCGAGGTGCGCGCCGTGGTGCTGGAGAACAACGGCATGTTCTCGGTGATCCCCAAGAACGCCATGGCCAGCGACGAGTCCGCGTTCTTCGGGATTGCGCTGCCGGGTAATTCCGACCACAGCCCGGACGACGACCTCGACGCGAATACGCCCCGCGCGTCGGATTACCTCATCCCGTAGCGGACCAGAGTCAGGAGGATAGGATGATAGGAGGATAGGACCCTATCTTCCTATAGGCCTATCCTTCTATCCTCCCGCTTGTCCATGGCACCGCTCGACGAACTCCTCGACATCCTCGACCTCGAGCCACTCGAGGTGAACATCTACCGCGGCAGCAACCGCGACCTCGGCACCGGTCGCGTGTTCGGCGGACAGGTGTTCGCGCAGGCGCTCGTCGCCGCGCGTCGCACCGTGGACGAGAACCGCGAGGCTCACTCGGCGCACGGGTACTTCATCCTGCCGGGCGATCTCGCCGCGCCGATCGTGTATTTCGTGGATCGGCTGCGCGATGGAGCAAGCTTTACGACGCGACGCGTCACTGCGATCCAGCACGGCCGCGCGATCTTCAACATGTCCGCGTCATTCCATGTGGCCGAGGAGGGTCCGGAATTCCAGATGCCCATTCCGGATGTGCCAGGGCCGGACGGGCTCGTGACGGAGCTGGAGCTCATTCGCGGCATGGCCGACCGTATTCCGGAGCCGCTGCGGTCGATCGTCACGCAGGATCGGCCCATCGACATCCGGCCGATCGACCCGATCGATCCCCTCAGCGCGGAACGGCGCGAGCCCGTGCGCCGCGCGTGGTTCCGCGCCATCGGCAGGTTGCCCGACGACCTCGGCGTGCATCAGGCAGTGCTGGCGTACGCGTCGGACCATGGGTTGCTGGTGACGGCACTGCAACCGCATGGCATTGCGTATCGTGCGCAGGGGCTTCAGCTCGCGTCGCTGGATCACTCGCTCTGGATGCATCGTCCCTTCCGGGCCGACGAGTGGTTGCTGTACTCGACGGACAGTCCGGTCACGAGCGGCGCGCGCGGCTTCGTGCGCGGAACGATCCACACGCAGTCAGGCGAGCTCGTGGCGTCGGTCGCGCAGGAGGGACTGATGCGCCTGCGGGGAAACGAGACGCTGGGGAGTTAGCGAGTGGCCATCGGGAAACCGTGCGTCGCAATGCGTTCGTCAGTCCCGCGCACGCGGAGATCATGTTCACAGGGCCCAAGCGGGTTCCTGTTTTTGCGGGAATAGCGAGTTTCAGGATGGACACCTAGCGAGCCCGGCGGAATGGCTGACGGGTAGATTCCGTGTATGACCTCATTGAAGCCCAAGGGCGAACGCACGACAGAATCCGCGCTGGACATGCCGTCGGCGTCGCGCGCATTCCTGCTCGCGTCACGCGCCGCGCGGCTGCGATGCCCCAACTGCGGCAAGGGGCGCGTGCTGAAGGGTTTCAATGAAGTGCACGAGCACTGCTCCAGCTGCGGTTTCCGCTACGCCCGCAGCGACGACGATTATTTCTCCGGCGCGATGTTCTTCGGCCTGATGATCGGCGAGACGATGGCCGTGCTGGTGATCGGTGCGTTCATCTGGATCACGTATCCGAATGTGCCGTGGAACTTCATGCAGTTCGCCATCCCGGTCATCCTTCTCGGCGTCATGATCGTGCTCTTTCCCGTTTCGCGCGTGGTGTGGCTGGCCATCGACGTGCTGCTGCGGCCGGTCGACCCATCGGAGACGCGAACGAACAGCGGGAAGAGCGTACCTGGTACGTCGTACCCTGTCCCTTGCCTGGCATGTCCCTGACATTCACGCCTTTCCTCCCAGTCTTGGCCGGAACGAGCCAATATCCGAAGGAAGGCGTACGCTCGGCGGCGTCGGTGAGCGTTGGCTATGCATTCTGAGCGGCCAGCTATCGAAGGTGGTCAGGTTGAAGCCCGTGAGCACGCTGGCGCGGACGCCGTCGACCGAGGGCACGACCGACACGTTCACCGGGATGTTGAGTGTACCCACCTTGTGCGTTACGCCGGCGACGTAGACGATCGCTGAGCTGAGGGGTGTGATGTTCGGCCCCACGCCGAACTCGAAGCCGGACTTCAATCGCGCCCCGACGATCCAGCTGAGACTCGGGATTGCCACGTTCTGCTCCATTCCGCCAACGAGCAGGACGAGCTCCGTGAGCGCCGACACATCGTTGCTGCCCGTCTTGAACTGCTTCTCGAGCTGCCAGCCGAACTGCGTGATCACGGGATTCACGCTGATGTTGCGATCCTTTTTCAGCCTGCTGGTGAGGCCGCCGCTCAGCACGGTGACGCCAAACCGCGGGCCGGCGAGATCGACGGTCTGGTCGGCGTAGCCGTGTTCGTATTGCGCGCGGACCGTGGCGGGAAGCACAAGCAGGAGCGCGCCAGCGGCGCAGCGGATCGTGATTCTTGCGGACATTGTTGGACCTCGGTTGGGGTTGACCGAGGCAAGTTGGTTCGGGCGGGTCAGTCGTCGGTCATTCGCGGGTCATTTTCGACTGGGGGTTCGTCGGCAGCGATAGTCGGCACATGGATTCCCGCGTTCGGGGGATGACGAACGGTTGTCTGGGCGCCAGCCTCCCCTCCCGCCAGCGTGAATCGAGCGCGAACGACGCGACGGGTGATCGGGTTTCTCGCGCACATGGAGCGGGCGGCTGCCAACCTGTAACGGACCTGCTTTTGCGCTCCACCCGCCAGACGACAAATCGAGGTAGACCACGTGAACACACCAACGGACGACGCCGGCCGCAACGCAGCGGACCCTCGCGTATGGCTCATCACAGGCTGCTCCACCGGCTTCGGCCGGGAGCTTTCGCATGCTGCCCTGGCGCGCGGGTATCGCGTCGTGGTCACGGCACGCAACCCGGACGACGTCCGCGACATCGTGGAGGGCCACGAGGCGAATGCGCTGGTATTGAAGCTGGATGTCACGAAGACCGAGGACATTCGAAGCGCCGTAGGTGCAGCACTGGCTCGATTCGGGCGCATTGATGTCCTTGTAAACAACGCCGGCATAGGCTATTTCGCCGCCATCGAGGAGAGCGACGATGTCGAAGTGCGGCGTATGTTCGAGGTGAACGTGTTCGGCCTCGCGCAAATGACCCAGGCCGTCTTGCCCGGCATGCGCGAGCGGCGCAGCGGGCACATCGTCAACATCTCGTCGATCGGCGGCATCCGGGCATTTCCCGCCGTGGGGTTCTACAACGCGACCAAGTTTGCCGTCGTCGGACTCTCCGAGTCACTCTCGCTCGAGGTCGAGCCTCTCGGCATCAAGGTCACCATTGTGGAGCCGAGTGGGTTCCGCACGGACTGGGCGGGCCGGTCGGCGAGTGAGGCGCCGTCCGAGATCTCCGATTATGCCGACACGGCGGGGAAGAACCGCCGGAGCATTCGCGGTTACAGCGGGAAGCAGCCGGGAGACCCGGTGCGCGCCGCCGCGGCGATCATCAAGGCCGTGGAGTCCAGCGATCCGCCGCTACATCTCCTCCTCGGCAAGGCCGCGCTCAAGGGCGCGAACTGGAAGCTCGACCTCCTGCGCAAGAACTTCGACGCGTGGGAAGAGACGACCGTCGGCGCGGATTTCCCCGAGGGCGAGTAGCCCGCCACTGTCCTCCTCCCCCATCACGACATCCAGAATCTGGTGTCCGTGCGTCAGGGCAGCAGCACGCTGAGCACTTCCTCGCGGGTGATGCCCGTGAAGAATTCGCCGAGATCCACGTCCCCGAGCGCGTCGAGCATGGCGGCGCGTTCGCAGAGGACACCCTTCAGCAGTGTCTCCAGCGTATCGACATCGTGGCGGCCCATGAAGTCGCCGAAGATGCGCAGGCCGGCGATGCGGCCATCCTGCACGTCGACGCGGACGTCGATCTCACCGCCCGCAAAGCGTTGCGCGCGCTGCACGTTGCTGCGCGGATTCTCGCCGTAGTTCCACTTCATCGTGCCGTACTTGCGGCCCATGAGCTCGCGCGCGGCGTTCCAGTCGCTCTCGTCGAGCGCGAGAAGCGGAAGCGTCGCGCGGTCGCGCGAGCCGAAGATGCGCTCGATGATCCGCTCGCGCAGCTCGCTGACGTCGATGGGCGCGGAGACGAACTCGCTGATGTTCGCCACGCGGCTGCGAATGGATTTCACGCCCTTCGATTCCACCTTGCCCGGCTTCGGTCGCAGCGCGGCGGTGACGTCGTCGAGGTTGGAGTCGAGCAGCAGCGTGCCGTGGCTCAGCATGCGGTCCGGCGTCGCGAACTGCGCATTGCCGGAGATCTTCCGTCCGTCGGCAATGATGTCGTTCCGTCCGCCGATCTCCGCCGGCACGCCAAGGTCGCGCAGCACGTCCACGACGGGTCCATTGAATCGGTCGTAGCGATTGAAGCGGTTGTGGACGTCCCGCGTCATGAAGCTGAAGTTCAGGTTGCCCAGGTCGTGGTAGACGGCGCCGCCGCCCGACACGCGTCGCACGACACGAATGCCACGCTCGGCCACGACCTCCGAGTTGATCTCCTCACTGGTGTTCTGGTTGCTCCCGATGATGATCGCTGGCGCATTGACGTAGAAGAGGAGGAGGTCGTCGTCGCCCATGCGATTGCGAAGGACGTGCTCCTCGAGCGCGAGGTTGAGGTGGGCGTCGGTGACGCCGGCGTTGTCGACGAAGAGCACGATGGCTTAGAGCAGTGAGGGATTCGGCGTGATGAGCGCCTTGATGGCGCTGCGCGACTCCACCGCCGCGAGGGCGTCCGTCGCCTGCTCGAGCGTGTAGCGACCGCTGACCATCTCGCGCCACGGCTTCACCGCACCGCATTGCGCGGTGAGCGCAACCGCGCGATGAAAGTGATCGTAGCGAACGCCCCAGCAGCCCTTCAGCGTGACGTGCTTGCGGTTGACCTGCCAGTGCGGATGGATGTCGACCGACCCGTTGTCGGTGTAGTGGCCACAGACGATCATGCGGCCGCCGTCGCGCACCATGTCGAGCCCCTGGGGAATGGCGTCGGGGGCACCGCTCGCCTCGATGACGACGTCCACGCCGCGACCACCGGTGAGTCGTCGTACGGCGTCGAGCCGATCAGCTGCCGGAACCTCGAGTGACAGCGTGGACGTCGCGCCCATGCGACGCGCAAAGGCGAGGCGATCATCCGGCGCGCCGATCGCGACCACTTCACCCGCGCCGGACAGTTGTGCAAACGCCACGATCGACTGACCGACTGGCCCTGCGCCGAGCACGGCGACGGATTCGCCGAGCTTGATGTCCGCGAGGTCGACGGCATGCAGCGCGGTGACGAGGCCGCATCCGCCACCGATGAACGTCTCGGGCGCGAGATCGGGCGGAATCTTCACCATCTTCACGCCGGGCTTCATCCAGATCGCCTCCGACCATCCACCGAGCAGTCCATCGCGCGCGCCGTAGGTGATGCCGTACACCTTGCGCGACGGGCACCGCGTCGGCTGAAGGGCTACGAGACACTGGTAGCAGTTGTTGCACGTCTCGTGGACGTCGAGGAACGTGACGACGTCGCCTTCGCGGATGGGACTTCCGCTGATGTCATGCAGCGGGCCCGCTGTCGCCTCCACGACGCCAACGGACACGTGCCCCGGAATGATGGGGAAGGGTACGCCGAGCTTGCCATGATGGAGATGCACGTCCGTGCCGCACACCTCCGAGTACAGTGTGCGGAGCAATGCAGCACCTGGCTCCAGCACGGGCGACGCGAACTCCTCGATGACCAGCGGCGCGAATGGCGCGGTCATCACCACGGCGGCGTGCTTCATCGCAGCGCCCGCGGCGCGCTCTCCACGGCGACGAGATCCTCGACCTGGAGCGCGAGCGTGGATACGAGAGTTTCCAGCTGCAAGGCGCGCGTCTGGGCTTTGTGGCTGAACACCGCGCGCGCGATCGCGTAGGCGGTGCCGACAATTCCCCCAAGAAACAAGAGCGAAATGCCGCCGGGCGCGTGCAGCGCGCCTTGAGTGATGCCGATGCTGGCCGACCCAAGGCCCCCACCACCGCCGCCCACGAGCCCACCGAATATCCCACCCGCAAGTTGTCCCAGGCGCTCCTCGGCGCGAATCTGTGTCTTGCCACCTGCTGCCGTAACACTGACGTGCACGCGCCGCTGATTCTGCAATCCACCGAGTGACCAGCTCAGTGTGCGTCCAAGTGCTGTCGCGATTCCCGCTTCGCCCATCAGCGTGCGAATGGTCTGCGCGATGACGTCGAAGTCGTCTGGGGACAGCTGGCCTGGGACCTCAGCCTCATACACCACCTGCATGGGTGCTCCCGCGAGTCGGGATCGCTGGGCGCTCCGCGTGTGGAACTCGGTCCGTGTCAGGGCGCCGGCGGAACGCGCAGCGGGCACTCCGCCTCGCTGGTCGGACGCCGGCAATCGCCCGATGGCGACGGCCGGCGCCGGTGCACCGCGCTTGAGTACTTCGTCGAGCGCGAGGGTGACGTAGGCCGCCGAGATGCCGACGTCGAGCGCGGCCTGGCGCACGTGCTCCACCTTGAAACCATCGCCGCTCGAGCGGGGCACGACGCTCATGGACGATGTCGGCGCTTTGGGCGGCGCATCCGTTCCAATGCCGGCCTGCAACTCGGCGGCACGCTGCCACACGCGGTCGGCTTCCGCCTCGGTGAGCACCCGCGCTTCATCCTCGCGCGCAAGGTTGGTCGGCGCGCCGGCCACGTTGCGTCCCACGGCCTGCTCGAGCGCCGCGGCCAACGCATCGCCGGTCGCGTACCGATCGGCGGGATTCTTCATGAGACATCGATCGACGATGGCGCACAACTCGGCCGACACGTGCGGTGCGACCGACGCGAGCGGCGGTGCGGGCCTGGTGGCATGTGCGACGATCACGACCGGCGCCGGCCCGTCGAAGGGCAGTCGACCCGCGAGCGTCTCGAAGGCCACGACGCCGAGTGAATACAGGTCGCTCCGACCGTCGACCTCCGAACCCGTGACCTGCTCGGGACTCATGTAACCGACGGTACCGAGTACCTGTCCCGTGCGCGTGAGTGCGCCGGACTGCATGGCATCCGCGAGTCGCGCGATGCCGAAATCGGTCACCATCGCGCGGCCTGTAGCGCGATCGACGAGGATGTTCTCCGGCTTGATGTCGCGATGCACCACGCCGCGCGCGTGGGCCGCGTTCAACGCGAGTGCGACGTCGCGGAGGATCGGTACCGCGTCAGCGGGCGTGAGGGCGTTGCCGTCGCGGAGTTTTGCGGAAAGCGTTGTCCCGTCGACGTACGCCATGACGAGGAACGTCACCCCGGAGCGTTCGTCGGCCGAGTAGATCGGGACGATGGAGGGATGCGTGAGCCGCGCGGCGGCGCGGGCCTCGCGGAGGAATCGCTCGCGCACGGCGTTGCTGCTCACGAGGTCCGGCAGCACCTTGATGGCCACCAGGCGATCGAGGCGGACATCGCGGCCGGCGTAGACAATACCCATGCCTCCGCGGCCGATCTCCTGGAGCAGTTCGTACGTGCCCTCGAGGGCGGACACCAGGTCGGGAGGCAGATCGCGCGTCATCGTCATTCCGTCGAAGATGGCGTCGGTGGAGGCTTCCTGCCATGGTGCTCGAACGCTATCGGCTTGATCGGAGCGCGTTCAGGATGACGGCGACATCGATCACCTCCTGGAGCACTGCGCCAATCACCGGCGGCACATATCCCGCGGCGGCGACCAGCATCGCGATTCCGCTGAGGCTCAGGCCCACGCGGATACTCTGCCGGGCGATACGCAGTGTCCGCTGGCTGATACGGATCACCGCGGCAACGTTGGTGACATCGTCGCCGAGGATGACGACGTCCGCCGCCTCTGCGGTAATGCCACCGCCGTGTCCCGCGAGCGCAATCCCGACGTGCGCCGCGCTGAGCGCGGGGGCGTCGTTCGTGCCGTCACCGACCATCAGCACGCGCTCGCCGTCCGCCACGAGCGACTTGACGACCGCTACCTTGTCGCCCGGCAGGAGTGCGCCGCGCGCATCCTGAATGCCGATCGACGCTGCCACCGCGAGCGTATGGGCAACGCTGTCTCCCGAGAGCAGCAACGTGCGCTGGATACCCAGCCCCTGCAGCTCGGCGAAGAACGCTGGCAATCCGGGGCGCACCAGATCCGCGTATTCGATCGTCCCGGCGCGCACCCGGTCGATGACGACGTGCGCACGAAGGCCCGCCGCGGCAGGCGCCGAAGGAGCAGACGGCGGGGTCGATATGCCGGCACACGCGTCGGCAAAGCTGTCGGCACCGACGCAGACCTCATGTCCTTCGACGATCCCCTTCACACCGCGACCGGGGTCCTCGATAACGTCCGTCGCGTCCACGATCGCCAGGCCGGCAGCAGTCGCGGCGCGGACGACGGATGCCGCGAGGAGATGGCCCGAGCGCTGTTCGAGCGCGGCGCAGAGGCGGAGTATCTCGCGTTCGGGAATGGTGCCGGAGGAGAGTACCTTGCTGACCTCCGGCGCGCCCACCGTCAGGGTACCGGTCTTGTCGAAAACGGCTGTGGACACGCCTGCCAGTTGCTCGAGCGCACCGCCATCGCGGATGATGATGTGGGCGCGCGCCGCCTTGTTCACGCCGCCGATGATTGCCACCGGGGTCGCGAGGATGAGTGGACAGGGCGTTGCCACGACGAGCACGGCCAGCACGCGATCCCAGTCGCGGCTCAGCGCAAACGCAATTGCGCAGACCAGTAGGGTCGCCGGAGTGAACCACACAGCGTACCGGTCCGCGAGCCGCTGCAGCGGCGCCTTGCTCGATTGCGCAGAGCGCACCAGCTCCACGATGCGCGCGTACTGGCTATCGCCCGCCGTGGCGGTGGCGCGCATGGTGAGTGGCCCGTCGATGTTCAGGCTCCCGCTCGCGAGCGCGGTCGCTGTCGCAGCGTTCACGGGCACGGGCTCTCCCGTGATGCGCGCCGTATCCACGTGCGAGGTGCCACTTTCGACCACGCCATCGCACGGCACCATTTCACCGGGGCGCACGAGCAACAGGTCACCGATCGCAATGGCCGCGACCTCGACGTCGGTCGTGGACGCGTCACCGCCCGAGACGCGATGGGCAATGCGTGGCGCATCCTCCTCCAGCGCGCGGACGGCCGCGGACGCACGCCCTTCGGCGTAGCGCTCGAGCGCCTCGCCGCCACTCTGCATCAGGACGATGACCAGCCCTGCAATCTCCTGCCGAAGGATGACCGCCGCGACGACGGCCAGCATGGCGACGACATCTGTCGCGAAATGCCCCTTGAATATTTCGCGACCCGTTCTCCACACGAGGGGCAGGCCTGTGATGCCCAGGCCAATCAGCCACACGCGATCAGCAATGTCCGCTGCACCACTCAAACGCGCGATGGCACCGGTGAGCAGAACTGCACCCACCGCAACGGGGATCACGAGCTGGCGTCGCCAGTCGCTGGTGTGTCGCCCTATGTCAGGTGTGGCCACGCGCTCCGCTCATGAATCGCGCGTCGGCGGAACGATCAGCGTGGAGCAGGCGCCAGCTCGCACCAGTTCGGCACTCGTGCTGCCGAGGAGAATCCGATCCAGACGACCATGGCGCGCACTGCCCGCGGCGATCAGGTCGATGCCATTCGCGTCGGCATACTCGAGCAGCGTGGTGGCCGGTGCACGTGCCTTGACATGATGGAGGATCACGCGATCAACCGAGAGCGATGGGGTTGACAGCATTCCTTCGAGCTCGGTGAGCGCCTGCTCGATACCCAACGCGTGCACCACATCGTCTCCCTCCAGTGCGACGTCGAGCCTCGATTCGACGAACGCCAGTGTCATCGCGGCGTTGGCATCCATGAGTTGCGCGGCCGCCATCGCGGCTCGCACGCTCGCCTGCGTGAAGTCCATCGCCACCAACGCGCGCTTTGGCAGGCCTTGCGTGCGTTGGGATACGCCAAGCACCGGGACCGGCGCACCCCGCATCACGGCGAGTGCCGTTTCATCGTTCACGATGCGATCGAGATGGCCGTGCTGCCTGAGGCCCATGACAATGAGTCCGCATCCCGAGTGCACGGCGCGCTGCAAAATCACCTCGGAGGGACGACCAAGCGCAATGGCCACGGGCCAGTCGATGGGGTGACCGGCCAGCGTCGCAAGCTGCTGGCGGACGTCATTCGCCTGCTCGCGATGCAGGGGGCCGCCATCACGTTCATCGGCCATGCCCAGCAGACGATCGAGCGGGAACGGCATCGGCACTGGTGATGTATCCAGGACCGCCACCACATGGACGTCACTGTGTCGGCGCGCGACCAATGCATTCGTGAACCCCGCCGCAGCGAGCGACTCTACACCCCCATCGAATGCGAGGAGGATGGGCCGGTCGCCGAGGGACGCATCCGGCGGGCCCTGCGCGGTACCAAACGGCCAGTGCAGGTCCTCGCGCGCAGAGCGACGGGCTGTCCAGGATGGCGCGCTCCCGGTTGGGTCGAGCTCCATGGACGCGTGCACGAGAGGCGGGGATTGCACAGCAACACCGGTGGGGAGGGACGTACATTCAGAACGGATGACTGTGCATGACTCGCTCCAGTCCCGCCGCCAATCCCCGGTGTTTGCAATTGAATGATGGCGTAATATCGTCCCCGGAAGGCGCCGTGCGGGGTGCTCCAACGCTGCGACGACTCGTGTACGTGATCGGGGCCGCCACCCTGCTCGGCGTGCTCCCATTCCTGTCCGGCCTCCTCGGCGCGCTGATGCTGTACGTGCTGACACGACCGCTGCATGAGCGACTGGCGCGTCGTGCGCCCCCGCGTCTTGCCGCGCTCGCCATCGTATTCGGTGTCATTGTGTTGATCCTCCTGCCGGGCACGTGGCTCGTCACGACGATCATCGCGGAAGGCAGCGATTTTCTGGCATCGTGGAATCCAGATGCGGTGGTGGCGTGGCTCGATGCGACATCCATTGGACGGTTCAACCTGGGCGGCGAGCTCGCTGGTGTCGCGCGCGGGATGACCGCGATGATTCCAACGCGCATGGTGGCGCTGTTCGGCAACGTATCGGCGGCGGTGCTCAACGTCGTCATCGCGCTGTTCGGGCTCTACTACCTGCTCCTGGATGGACGTGGCCTGTGGCGGCGACTCGTACCGTTGTTCCCGGGTGCCGGCCATATCGCAAATCTGCTCGCGGCGCGCTTCGCAACAGTGACCGAGGCGCTCCTGCTTGGCACGGCGATGGCCGCGGCGTTGCAGGGGCTGGTGGTCGGCGCGTCATTCGCCATTGTCGGGCTGCACCCGCCGGCGCTCTGGGGCTTCATCACCGCGTGCGTATCGATCCTGCCATTGTTCGGCAGTGCGCTGGTGTGGCTGCCCGGCGTCGTGATCCTGCTGCTCGATCACCGGCCTGGCGCCGCCACGTTCCTCCTGATTGCAGGCGGCGGGGTCGCGTCCAATATCGACAACCTCGCACGCCTGCTCGTCTTTCGGCGTGTGTCGGGCATCCATCCGATGATAACCCTTGTAGGTGCCTTCGCCGGACTCCGCCTCTTCGGGTTCATTGGCGTGTTTCTCGGCCCGCTCGTGATTTCGTACCTCTTCGAGTTGCTGGCAGAGTACGAAGTCACCACGCCGACCGCGCCGCACATCGAATGAATACAGAGGTAATTCCTCTGATATCGCAATTCGGTCCACCGCTTGCAGGGGGCGGGTTGTCAGGGTGATGCAGCGATTGCTGTGCGCTGCCGTCCTCTCGTCCCGAAGTTGTACATGCCAACTGCCCATGCGCTCGTCGGGCTCGATCACCATCGCGCGAAGGTCATGCGCGTTGGTGGCGTGACCCACGAAGTGACGCAGTTTCATGACGAAAGGCATGACACGCGGCAGCACTGACTTCAAGCATTCCGTCACCGCGCACCGCGGCGTACTCCTTCCAGTGCTCGTCGGCTGGGGGATCGTGAATCACCCAACCGATGGTGAGTTCGTTGCACTCGCATCGAAGTTTTTCCACGGGAACGGCCGAATGGTCGGCGAGCACACGCTTGCCTGATCGAATCTGATCGTGGCCAGCCCCGCCATTCCGCAGGCCGGTGCGGACGCGGTGCTGCCGCCTGTCCCACCGCCTGGTGCTGTCACCCCGGCCAAACCCGTGGCCACATCCTGGCTGCGCCGCACGCTCGGCATGCTGCGCCACCACCTGAAGCTTGGCATCAGTCTGGTTGTCATCGCTGCAATCGCGTGGCTATTCGGTCCGCGCCTCTTGCTCGGCCCCAACGTGGCCGTCGAAGTGGTTTCCCGCGCGAACTTCGTGCAGAGCGTCGTGGCCACCGGCCGTGTCGAGACGCCGCATCGCATTGGGGTGGGCGTACAGGTCACTGGCACGGTGAAGCGCGTGCCGGTCAAGGAAGGGCAGGTTGTTGCCGCCGGCGAGACGCTGATCGAACTCGAGCCGTCGGAACTTGCGGCGTCGGTCGACGCGGCACGACACGTGGTGCAGGCGGCGTCCGCACGCGTGCGGCAGATCGCCGAGGTGCAGTCGCCGCTCGCGGTCCAGGCGCTGCGACAGGCCCAGCTGAATCACGAGGCGACCCGTGATGCACTGGCGCGCAGCGAGGTGCTACTCGCCGCGGGCGCGATTGGCGAGGTCGCACGCGACGACGCCCGCCGAGCGGAGCAGGTCGCCGCCGCACAGATGGCGAGTGCGGAGCGCCAGGTCACGAGCGCGCGCAGCAGCGGCAGCGATGTGGCGGCGGCACAGGCGGCGCTGGCGCAGGCAGGTGCCGGTGCAGATCTCGCTCGAGCACGGCTGGCGTATGCCACCGTGCGCGCGCAACGAGCCGGCACGCTCATCTCCCGCGATGTCGAGCCGGGTGACGTGGTGCAGCCCGGGCGCATCCTGATGACGCTGTCCCCGGCCGGCGAGACGCAACTCGTGGTACAGATCGACGAGAAGAACCTGCAGATGATGCGACTCGGCCTCACTGCGCTCGTGTCAGCAGATGCCTATCCGAAGCAGCGATTCGCCGCCACCGTCGTGTATGTGAACCCTGGGGTCGACGCGCAGCGTGGTGCGGTCGAGGTGAAGCTGCGCGTTCCGTCGCCCCCAGCGTACCTGAAGCAGGATATGACTGCTTCGGTCGACATCCAGATCGCTCGGCGCGACAGCGCGACCCTTGTGCCGAGTGATGCGGTGCACGATCCCGAGTCGGCTGCGCCATGGGTGTTCCGTATCACGGGCGGACATGTGCGGCGAACGGCGATCACGCTCGGCCTGCGGAGCGGCGGACTGAGCGAGGTGCTCACGGGCGTGTCAGCCGGCGATCGGGTCGTGCCGGCGGCCAACCCGAGTGTGCGTGACGGTGCGCGGGTGCGCGCGACGTTGCCCGTGATCGCGAAGTGACGACAGCGGTCACGCCGGCCGGCGCCCCGACGGAATCGGTGTCGGTCGCATCGGACGGTGCGCCCGAGCCCTTCGCACGATGGCAACCCTTCGAATGGATCGTTGCGACGCGCTTTCTCCGTGAAGGGCGTGTGCAGACAACCTTCATCATTGGCGGTGTGGCGATCGGCGTGGCGGTGATCGTGTTCATGTCCGCGCTGATCACGGGACTGCAGTCGAGCCTCATCGAGCGCGTGCTCACGGGCATTCCACACATCCAGCTGACCCCGCGAAAGGAGGTCGTCCGTGCGCTGCGCGACACGACGCCGGGCCTGCGCGAGGGCGCGGTGCTGCAGGCGCCGCTGCAACGACTGAAGGGCATCGATCAGTGGCAGGCTGTCGTCGCGCAAGTGGACGCGATGCCGGAGGTGGCGGTGGCGTCGCCTGCCGTGACGGGTTCCGCGGTGGTGGTGCGCGGCGATGTCTCCCGCGTGATCGGGCTCACCGGCGTGATCCCCGATCTCTACTACCGCGTCGTCGCCCTGCCTGACAAGATCGTGAAGGGGTCCGCGCGACTCACCGGCACGGACCTCCTGATTGGCACGGAGCTGGCGGCGGACCTTGGCGTCAGTGTGGGTGACAAGCTGAACGTCATTGGCACCGGCGGTATCACGACGACGCTCACCATCACGGGCATCTTCGACCTGGGCAACAAGTACGTGAACGAACGCAGCACCTTCATGGCCCTGCGGACGGCACAGACGCTCATGGCACTGCCCGGCGGGGTGACATCGATCGACATCACGGTCCACGACGTGTACGCGGCCGACGTGATTGCGCAGCGCATCACGAGCGGGGCCAGCGTGGAGGCCAATAGCTGGATCACGACGAACGCGCAGTTCTTCACGGCCATCACCGCGCAGACCATCTCGATGGATGCGATTCGCTTCTTCGTCGGCCTGTCAGTGGCGTTCGGGATTGCGAGTGTGCTGGTGGTCTCCGTCGTGCAGAAGTCGAGGGAAATCGGCATCCTGCGCGCGATGGGTATCACGCGTGGTCAGGTGCTGCGGATCTTCCTGCTGCAAGGCGGATTGCTCGGCCTTGGAGGCGCCCTGGCTGGGTCCGCGCTCGGCTTTGCCGGCCTGACCGCATGGATGCGGCTCACGCGCGCGGCCGACGGGTCGTCGCTGTTCACGCTCGAACTCTCGGCGGGGTTGTTTGGCTGGACGCTCGGGCTGGCGACGCTCACGGGACTGGTGGCGGCGGTAGTGCCGGCGCTGCGCGCCGCCCGCCTCGATCCGGTCGTGGCGATCAATGCCTGACCGCGCGCCGGTCGTAGAGCTTCGCGGCATGCACAAGTCCTACAACGTCGGGCAGCCGAACGAGACGGAGGTGCTGCACGGGATTGACCTCGTGCTGCGGCGCGGGGATTTCTGCGCGGTGATGGGCCCGTCTGGATCGGGGAAGAGCACGCTCCTGAATCTCATCGGTTTGCTCGACCATCCGACGTCAGGCACGATCGCCATCAGCGGCGAGGAGACCACCACGCTGGATGACGCGGCGCTCACGCGGCTGCGGGGGCACAATATCGGGTTCGTGTTCCAGTACCATCACCTGCTCACCGCATTCACCGCGCTCGAGAACGTGATGATGCCCATGCTGGGTGACAAGGGGTTTGCGGACGCAGCGATGACGCGACGGGCGGCGGCGCTCATTGACACCGTGGGACTCACGCCCTGGCGCGATCGGCTCGTGGGGCAGCTCTCCGGCGGACAGGAACAGCGCGTGGCAGTCGCCCGCGCGCTGGCAATGAATCCGGCGCTGCTGCTCGCCGACGAACCCACCGGCAATCTGGACACGACCAGTGCCGACGCTGTGTTCACCCTGCTGCGCAAGGTGAATGCGGACGAGGGCACCACGATTCTCTTCGTGACACACAACCCCTTGATGGCGGCGCGCTGCGACCGGACGATCGATGTCGTGGATGGTCGGATCGTGCGCTCGGACAAGGAGCTTCAATACCTCGCCCCCGCTGTACCGTCGGAGAACCGAACGAACGAGGCAACGATGCAAGCCGCGCTGCCTACTGGATGAGCGACGAGGCAGTTCAGCCGACCGCGGCGATGGACTGGCACGCACTGGAGCGCCAGCGTGTACTCGACGTCCTCGAGACGTCCGCTGAACATGGCCTCTCGGATGATGAAGCCCTCAATCGCAGCCTGACCTACGGTTCGAACGTGCTCGCCGAGGGCAGGCGGCGCGGCCCCCTGCGCATCCTCGTTTCGCAGTTCACCGACGTCATGATCCTCGTGCTCATCGGCGCGGCGATCGTCGCCGGGTTTCTTGGCGAGCCGCAGGACATCGTTGCCATCCTCGCGATTGTCGTCCTCAACGCGGTGCTCGGCTTCGTCCAGGAGTTCCGTGCCGAGCGTGCGGTCTCCGCACTGAAGGCAATGGCGGCGCCGGCAGCGCGCGTGCGGCGCAACGCGATTGACGTCACGCTTCCACCCGCCGTGCTGGTACCTGGCGACATCGTGCTGCTCGAGGCCGGCAGCATCGTGCCGGCCGACGTGCGCATCATCGAGTCGGCAAGCCTGCGCGTGGACGAAGCCATGCTCACGGGCGAGTCGCAGCCGGTCGAGAAGCTGGTGACCGCACTCGAGAGCGCACCGGTCATTGCCGACCGGCACAACATGGCGTACCGCGGCACCGTGGTCGTCTACGGTCGGGGCACTGGTGTCGTCGTGGCAACGGGCATGGGAACCGAGGTCGGGCGCATCGCCACGATGCTTCGCGACGAGACCGAAACGCAGACACCACTGCAAGGGCGGCTCGCGAGTTTTGGTCGCAAGCTCACCCTGATCGTGATCGCGCTGTGCGCCGTGATCTTCGTGGCGGGACTCCTGCGCGACGAGGCCGCCGGCCGCATGTTCATGACGGCACTGAGCCTCGCCGTCGCCGCCATTCCGGAGGCACTGCTCGCCGTCGTCACGGTGTCGCTCGCGCTCGGCGCGCGGCGCCTGGTGCGTCAGCACGCGCTCGTGCGCCGGCTGCCGGCCGTGGAGACGCTCGGGTCCGTGACGTACATCTGCACGGACAAGACCGGGACGCTCACCGAGAACCGCATGCGCGTGGAGCGTGTGCAGGCGGGTGACTTGCCGGAAACTTCACTCGAGGTCGGTCCGGAGGACGGTGCGCTGGGCATGTTGCTCGACGCACTGGTGCTGAACAACGACGCGAAGGCACAGCCGGGCGGCGAATGGGCGGGCGATCCTACCGAGACGGCGCTCTTGCGCGCTGCGGCGGAAAGTGGCCGGAGAAAGGGCGCGTTGGATAGTGCATTCCCCCGCGTCGCGGAACTGCCGTTTTCGTCCGAGCGGTCGCGCATGACGACCATTCATCGCGACGGCGGCGCGTTCGTCTCATACACGAAAGGCGCGCCGGAGCGTGTGCTGCCGGCGTGCATCGCGGATACGAGCGCCCTGCAGGCGGACGCCGCGCGCATGGCATCCTCGGGGCTGCGCGTCCTGGCGGTAACGATGCGCCGTCTCGCGGCGATTCCGGCGAATCTCGAGGACGTCGAGTCCGGCCAGCAGTTCGTTGGGCTGGTGGGCCTGCTCGATCCTCCGCGCGCAGAGGCGCCGCAGGCTGTGGCACTGTGCAAGGCGGCGGGCATTCATGTGGTCATGATTACCGGCGACCACCCGGCCACCGCGCGCGCAATTGCCGAGCGCGTTGGCATTGCGGAGGAGGGAGAGGCCGTGATGACGGGTGCGGAGTTGAGCGCGCTATCTGATGAGGCGCTTGCAGCACGCATTGGGAGTGCGCGGGTGTTCGCGCGCGTCGCGCCGGAAGACAAGCTGCGCATCGTGAAGGCGTTGCAGCAGCGTGGCGAGTTTGTCGCCATGACGGGAGACGGCGTGAACGACGCCCCGGCACTCCGTCGCGCGGACATCGGGATCGCCATGGGCCAGAGCGGCACCGATGTCGCACGCGAAGCATCAGACATGGTCCTCCTCGATGACAACTTCGCGACGATCGTGAACGCCGTACGCGAGGGCCGGCGCATCTATGACAACATCCGGCGCTTCGTTCGCTACAGCATGTCCACGAACTCCGGCGAGATACTCACGCTGGTCGTCGCACCGTTCGTCGGCTTGCCCTTGCCCCTTCTCCCGATTCACATCCTCTGGATGAACCTCCTCACAGATGGACTCCCCGGTCTCGCGCTCGCGGCGGAACAACCGGAGCACGCGGTAATGAATCGTGCACCGCGACCGCCCGAGGAGAGCATGCTTGCCGGTGGGCTGTGGCAACACGCGGTGTGGGTGGGCCTGTTGATGATGATCCTTGCGCTCGGAACACAGGCGTGGGCCATCAACATCGGCGATGCGCACTGGCAGAGCATGACCTTCACGGTCCTCACTCTCTCGCAACTGGCGCACGTGCTGGCGATTCGATCGGAGCGCGAGTCAGTGTTCACCCAGGGCATCACGACGAACCGTCCCCTGCTCGCGGCGCTGGTGGTGACGTTCGGGGTTCAGTTGGCCACACTCTACGTCCCGGCACTCAATCGGCTGTTGCGGACGGCGCCGCTCACGCTCAGGGAAATGGCCGGCTGTCTGATCGCGGCGTTTACGGTGTTCTTCGCCGTGGAACTCGAGAAGCTGCTGATTCGACACGGGTTCCTCTATCGCCAATCACGGCAACGCAGTTGACCCGCTGATCTGCGCGCCCCTCGGCGAGCCAGTTACGATGTACGCCGGTGGCATTGTGTTTCGTGAACGAAAGCTGCCCGAGGCACCGTTGCCCTCGAGCACTTGTCCGCCGCGGGAAGTCAATTGCAACCGTTCGTCATTCCCGCGAACGCGGGAATCCATTTTCGGCCGAGTTATCCATGGAACGTTGCACATCCCCGGCGATGGCTCAATTGGACGCACGCGCACGTTGCGAACCGGACAATCCATGAATGGCGCGGAGGTCGAATAACGCAGCGTGGCGTGAGCCTCACGCCACGCGCGCACGATGAACAATGGCCGCCGCCGCGCTCGCGGAGCGCAGCGTCACGAGCGTGATCTCGGGACTCGCACCGAGCCGGAACGGAATGCCCCAATAGCCCGTGCCGGGACTGATGTAAAGCGTGGCATCTTCCTGCGTATGCGCGCCCATGGCGTGCTCGAGGAACGGCGACGCGAGACTCCAACCAAGCTTCGGAAACGCGAACTGCCCCCAGTGCGTATGCCCGCTCAACGTGAGCGCCACGCCGCGCGCCGCAAGCGAAGGCCACAGCGCAGGATTGTGCGCAAACGCAATCACCGTCGCGCCCTCGGGCACACGCGACAGCGCCCGCTCGACGTCCGGCGCCGAGCGCGACGTGCCGCGATGACCTCCTGCTGGATCGCCAGTACCAACGACCGCAATCATCGCATCGCCTCGACGCAGCACGCGCGCATCGTTCACCAGAATGGTGCCGAGTCGCGCGTCGCGGAGCGCGCGTTCAACCTCATCCCAGCCGGCGTAGACGTCGTGATTGCCGGGAATCATGTAGACGCCGAGCGGCGCGGTCAGTGAGCCGAGTGCCTTCACATAGGAGGCGACGTCCTCGGAGCGGTCGTCGATGAGGTCCCCCGTCACCGCGATGAGGTCCGCGGAGAGATTGCCCGTTGCTTCCACGATGCGGCGCAGGAAACGACGCGAGGTGTGCGGTCCGATGTGCAGGTCGGAGAGCTGCGCGATGCGCAATCCGTCGAACTCCGGCGCGAGCCCCGGCACCTCGACATCAACTCGGCGCACCACGAGGTGGCCCGCGCCGAAGTAGCCGAGGAGGAGTGTTGCTCCGACGAGCGCGAAGACGACGGCGGCGACGATGCGTCCCGACGTGATCCCGTGACCGAAGGGCGCTCCAGCAAGCAGGCCGAGGAGGCCGCCCGCGGATACGAGCGGCAGCATGAGTTGCGCGTACCAGAATGGACGGATCACCAGGAGGCGGAACGCCTTTCCTGGGTAGAAGGGCCAACCGCGCCAGCGCATGAAAGCGATGAGCGGCAGCGTGGTATAGAGGGCGACCGCCGTGACGATGACCGCGCCGCCGTGGAAGAAACCGCTGGCCAGCGTTGCCAGCGTACCCCATGCGACGATGAGGTAGAGCGCGAGGCGCGACACGAGCACAAGCGGTCGAGCCGACCGTGGACGATGGGATCTTCTGGCAGGGGGCATGTCCATATATCCCTCCATCGCAGGATCGGGTCCCGAAGGTGGCGGCGCGAGGCTCGAACCCGTAACTCCCCTCCTATACATCCACCCATTCCGTGGCCCGTCCTCATGCAAAGACTCAGCGTCGTCGCAGCGCTCCTGCTCGCCACCGTTCCGGCGCACGCGCAGACCGTGCCGACGATGAAGCAGTGGCTCAGCCTTCGTTCGATCGGCGCGCCGGCCATCTCGCCCGATGGCGGAAGCGTCGCCTACACGGTGACGTCCACCGAATGGGAGAACAACCGGTACGACTCCGAGATCTTCATCGTGCGTGGAGCGTCTGAGCCGATCCAGCTGACCTTCACCGAGAAGGAGAGCAGCACCACACCGCGCTGGTCGCCCGACGGGAAATGGCTGGCCTTCATCACCGATCGCGGCGACGGACGGCAGGTCTACCTCATTCGCGCCGCCGGCGGAGAGGCGCGCCGGCTCACGAACCTCAAGGGAGGCGTGATCGACTTCGGCTGGTCGCCGGACGGGCGACGTATCGCGTTCTCCTCTGTCGGCCCC
Organism: Gemmatimonadales bacterium; assembly: GCA_038322445.1. GTDB lineage: Bacteria > Gemmatimonadota > Gemmatimonadetes > Gemmatimonadales > Gemmatimonadaceae > AG11. The sequence goes on along the minus strand of JBBQFW010000017.1, from coordinate 1,893 downwards.
GAGAGCGACGACGTGGTATCGCGCCGCAAGGCATACGGTGATTTCAGCATCGAGAATGCCGACTTCCGGCTGGTAACGCTGTGGATCGCAGACGTCGACACCACGGGAACTCCCACATCAGCTCGGGCACTTCCCCTCGGTGATCGCAACATCGGCTCGTTTGCGTGGTCACCGGATGGCGGGCGGATCGCGTTTGCCCACACGCCGAATCCGTTGCTCAGCTCGGGGAGTCTCTCGGACATCTCGGTGCTCGACGTCGCGGCAGGACGCGTGCAGCCGCTCGTGACCAGTCCCGGGGGAGACACCGATCCAGTCTGGTCGCCCGATGGCACGCGTATCCTCTTCACGACAGCGGCGGGCGACACGGCGTCGAACTTCTACGCCAATTCCCACCTCGCCGTGATTCCCGCGAGCGGCGGCGCTGCCACGGCTCTCGCACGGACGTTCGACGAGAATCCCGGCAGCGCGGTCTGGTTGCCGAGCGGGATTCGATTTCTCGCCGCGCAGGGGACGGCGCAGAAGCTGTTCGCGCTCGACCCCGCGACCGGTGCAACGCGCATTCTTCTCGCAACGCCAGACGTCATCCGTGCGGTCAGCTACTCGAAGGATGGATCGATGATGGCGCTCGTCGGCGAGAACGCGACGACCCTGCCGGAGCTCTATCGTACGTCGATGTCCGCGGGCGCACTGGAACGACTCACGAGCATGACCGCGCAGGTCGCACACTGGTCGCTCGGAAGCCGGGAGGTGGTGTCGTGGACCAGCAGGGACGGCGCGAAGATCGAGGGCGTGTTGTACAAGCCCGATGGATATGTGGCAACAAAGCGGTACCCACTGCTCGTCGTCATTCACGGTGGTCCCACCGGCACGTCGCGTCCAACGCTCGCCTATGGGTCGGTCTACCCGGTCACCCAGTTCCTCGCGAAGGGCGCCGTCGTACTGATGCCGAACTATCGCGGCTCGGCGGGTTACGGCGAAAAATTCCGCTCGCTGAACGTACGGAACCTCGGTGTCGGCGATGCGTGGGACGTTCTCTCCGGAGTGGACGCGCTCATTGCACGCGGTATCGCCGACTCGACACGCATGGCCAGCATGGGCTGGAGCCAGGGCGGCTACATCTCGGCCTTCCTGACCACGACGTCGCAGCGATTCAAGGCGATCTCTGTTGGAGCGGGCATCTCCGACTGGATGACGTACTACGTGAGCACCGACATCCATCCCTTCACGCGCCAGTACCTCAAGTCGACGCCGTGGAGCGATCCGGCCATCTACGCGAAGACGTCACCGATCACGTACATCAAGCAGGCGACGACGCCGACCCTCATCCAGCATGGCGAGCTGGATCGCCGCGTTCCCATCTCGAATGCGTACGAGCTCTATCAGGGGCTGCAGGACGTGGGTGTGCCGGCGAAGCTCATCGTGTACAAGGGATTCGGCCACGGCATCACGAAGCCGAAGGAGCAGCTCGCGGCCACCTGGCACAACTGGCAATGGTTCTCGAAGTACATCTGGCAAGTGGACGTCACGCTGCCGTCCGATGGAGAAACCCCCTCGGTCACACCGTGAGGGGGCTTCGGCAGTCACTCTGAGGCTCAGGGCCGTCGCGTCGCCTGCGCGGTCACCTTGTCGTCGCCGTCGCGCAGCACGAAGGATACGGGGCGGCCGGTCACGCGGGTGAACTCCAGGGTCATGTCCGGCCGGAGCACCTCATAGATCACGCTGTTGTCGTACACGCCCGGGGCAAACCAGTCGGGCGCGATGCGCACCAGCGCGAAGTGCCTGAAGTACCCGTCCTGCGGAACCCACGCGCCCTTGAGCGTCCCGTCCTCGTAGTCGACGACGAAGGTCGACGTCTTCGTCACCTTGCCGGTGGCGTCCAGCTCCGCGTAATCG
>JBBQFW010000016.1:0-27087 GCA_038322445.1 Gemmatimonadales bacterium | reverse complement strand
GAGCTGCAGCGTCGATGCCGGCGCAACGAAGAACGCGTCCGGCTTGAGAAAGAGATCGTGCGCGGCGACCAGCGTCACCGATGCGCCAATCATGACGAGCGAGAAACCGAGTGCGCGGGCGATGCGGGATTTCATGACCGTTGAGTGGGGGTGGTGATACGGGCGCATCAGGTGGGCGTCGGTGTGGCGACCAGCACGGCCGTCACGATGATGACGAGCAGGCCGACGCAGAGCTCCAGCGAGGCCGATCGCTCGAGGCGCGCGGTGGCGGCATCGGTGCCGAGCGCTGGACGTACACGACGCCAGTTGTAGAAGCCGACCGCGGCGACGCCGCCAAGGAGCGCGAGCTTCACGAGGAGCACCTGGCCGTATGACGTCGTCCAGAGCGGAGACCATGCGCTGAACTTGTACTTGGCGCCAATGAACCCGGTGATCGCCACGATGGTCGCGTTGGCGAGTGCGACGGGCGAGAACGCCTGCACGAGCGCCGCCGCGCGGGCGGCTCGCGTATCGGGCGACGACTGGATGATCGGCAGTGCGGCGAGTGTCATCCAGAACAACGACCCGATCCAGGCCGACGCCGAGAGGATGTGGAGGAAGTCGAAGGCAGACACGAGGCCCGGCTGCTCCGGAGCCACATGCGCGTGCGCGCCCATGGTGGTCCCGATGGCAAGCAGTGCGGCGCTGAGCGACAGCGCGCTCCAGCCGAACCGGTGACGCTGCGCGATGACGAGGCTCAGCAGTGCAGCAGCGGCGCCGAGGACCTGGAGGCGCCAGGCGACGCCCCAGTCGGTGCCCATGCTCATGGCGCGCAGGTGCTCGGCATCCAGGGCCGCGTCGCCCGACATCATGCGATTCTGGAGGTAGAGCCGGAACAACGCCGCGACGAGGTACACTGCGGCCAGGAGTGCGGCACGCGTCGCCATCGTGCGCTCGATGCGGGCGCGCGTGCCGCTATCCAACCCGGCAATGCGACCAAGCACGAATGAGCGGAACGCAGCAGCCCCGATGAGCGCCAGCATGGCCACGAACGAGATGGCGCGCACGATGATGAATGCGGGCGTGAGCGCGCTGGCAGCGGCATCTTCAGTTCCTGTGCTTGCGGCCGTTGCCGCGCGCGCGGTGTCAGGCGCCGATCGCGACGGCGCCGGCGCCACCACCCTCGGCGCGATGCCGACCCCGGCCTCGAGGAGTGCCACGGTGAACGAGTAGTGTCCCTTCGAGGGATGGCCGTCCGCCGCGGCAGTACTCCAGCTCACCGTGTAGGAGCCGCTCCGAAGGGGCACCAGAATCGGAATGCGCGCCACGAGCGTTCCGGCGCTGTCGCGCTCTGCGGCGCCGACAGGAATCGCCGCGCCCGATGAATCCGCCAGCGTCACTTTCGTGAGGGAAAGTTCCGGTGCTTCGGAGAACCAGAGGCGCAATACGGAAGGCGACGTCGCCACGATTGCGCCGGCCGCAGGCGACGCCTTGCTCAGGTGCGCATGCGCCCATGCGATGGCGGGGCGCGCAAGCAGGGCGGCGCAGACGAGGGCCGCGGCGAGCCAGGCGCGCCGCGGCGCGATCCTGCCGCTCGTGTTCGGGAAGGATGTCATCACCGGCGAAGTTCAGGAGAGTGCTGCCCGCCCGAAGATACGTTGCTCGCCGGTGTGGCGTGAAGGACCCGACTCAGATCAGGAGATCGTTTCTCCGCAGCGGCAGATCGCTGTTGCCGGACCCATCGGGCTTGGCGAACAGCGCCTGCACGATGTTCAGGTTTCCGGTGGAGAAGCCGTAGGCGGACCCCGCCATGTAGAGGCGCCAGATCCGGAAGGTGCGCTCATCGGTGAGCCGGATGGCCTCATCGCGATGGCGCATCAGACGCGCGAGCCAGGCTCGAAGGGTCAACGCGTAGTGCTCTCGCAATCCCTCGAGGTCGCGCGTCTCGAACCCGACGCGCTCCGCCCCGGCGATCACCGCACTGAGTGGACCGAGGCGACCGTCGGGAAACACGTACTGGTCGAGGAACGCGTCGCGCTTCCAGATGCGCTTCTCGAGCCAATCCCAGCGCGGGACCGGTCGCGCCGAGGAGACGCTGACGATGCCGTGATTGAGCAGCATGCCGCTGGGACGGAGCGCGCGATACAGGCAGTCGAAGTACGTGGGCAGGTTCTCGATGCCCACGTGCTCGACCATGCCGACACTCGAGATCTTGTCGAACTGCGGGAGGTCCGTGAGGTGACGGTAATCGCGGATTTCCACGCGGCAACGATCCGCGAGCCCCTCCTCGGAGATCCGCTGCCGCGCCAGCTCCGCCTGCGCGTCGCTGAGGGTAATCCCCAGTGCCGTGACGCCGTAGAAGCACGTGGCGTGCATGATCAGCGCACCCCAGCCGCACCCTACGTCGAGCAGCCGGTCGCCGGGCCTCAGGCGCAGCTTGCGACAGATGAGGTCGATCTTGGCAAGTTGCGCGCTCTCCAGCTCCGCCTCGGGATTGCTGCCATCCGCGAAATAGGCACAGGAGTAGAGCATGCGCCGGTCGAGCCAGAGCGAATAGAAGTCATTGCCGACGTCGTAGTGATACTTGATCGCGGCGCGGTCGCGTTCCGGCACGTGGACGTCACCGACGGAGCCCACGGTCCGCTCTGCGCGCAGCACGCGCACGTCGGTGATGGGATCCTCGCGCGGCAGGGCGCGGAGGTGCTTCAGCAACGCGAACAGGGTGGCCGGCGAACGCAGCTGCGCATTGATCGCGTCCCCCATGCCCATCGCCGCTTCCATGTCCCCCTCGAGGTCGATGTCGCCCGACAGTGCGGCCTCGATGATGGTCAGCTCGTTCGGCGGAAGCAGCATCCGTCGCAGCGCGCCGGGGCGATTGATCAGCAGCGTGAACGGCACGTCGCGCGGCACTTCCTCGCGCGAGCCATCCCAGTAGCGGATGTCGAACTGCCGCGACGCGACGGGCCCGAACAGGATGAGACACGCGGCGCGGGCGTTGGCGAGCGCGCGCTGGTGGTCGAAGCCGGTCGCGCTATCGGGCGTGTACGCTTCCGACGCACGAGAGGACGTCACTGCTGGCGAAGGTGACCCGCTCCCGCGTTGCGGCGCCGTCCGATCGTCATTGTCTCGACTGGTCATGAACCCGATATCTCCGCCGCTTCGAAATGGTTCCTTGGAGGAATCGCGAGCGATTCGATCGGCGCGCACTGGCCGCAGGCTCGGTGGTCGAGACTCATGAATTCGCAATTTCGGGCGATGGAGCGCTTCACGACGAAGGCATCCACCTTGCCCGATGAGCTCCTGCATGCGGAAATCGTCGGCGCTGGCGACGAACCCACCATGTAGACGATATCGTACATAGTCGCATCCGGCAGACAGCGCTTCACCCTGCCCGGTATGGTTCACATGTTGCAGTTGACCCAGCAACGATGTCCGCCGCGCATTCGCCTGTCGTCAAAGGCCTGCGGACAACCCCCGCGCTTCCATGCCGATTGCTGGGTGTTTCCCTCTCGGGATGCCCGCAGACGGCAGCGCCCTGGAGGCGCAGGCTCATGGCAACACAGACCGTTCCGACGCCCATTTCCATCGGGCAGCCGCTCGCGTTCAATCGCCTGCTCGCCGCACTCGAGGTCGATGCCCCCACCGACGCAGCATGGCTGTGGGACAACCTGACGATCGTCGAGTTGGAACTCGGCCACATTCTCGCACCGGCCGATGCGCCCTTCACCGCGGTCTACTTCCCGCTGACCGCCGTCATGTCCGTCATCAGCCGGATGGAGGACGGAGGGGCCGCGGAGGTTGGCACGGTAGGCAACGAGGGGGCCGTCGGCGTGAGTGTGCTGCTCGATGCGTCACCCAGCCCGAATGAAACGGTGGCGCAGATACCCGGTGCCGCGCTGATGGTGGACGCGAGCATCATGCTCGACGGCATGCGCGAACGCCCCGCACTTCGCAAGCTGCTTCATCGCTACGTACACGAGTATCTCACGCAGGTGGCGCAGACTGCGGCCTGCAATCGCCTGCACGGGATCGAGCAGCGCTGCGCCCGATGGCTCCTCATGACGCATGATCGCGTGGGAGAGGCCGACCAGTTCCCGCTCACCCAGGCGTATCTCGCCATCATGCTGGGGGTGCGCCGTGCGGGCGTGACCGTCGCCGCCGGTGCGCTGCAGGACGCCGGCTTCATCACGTATCATCGCGGCGGCATCCACGTCCGTGATCGGGTCGGCCTCGAGGGTGCTGCCTGTGAGTGTTACGGTGTGGTACGCCGCCATTTCGATCTACTCATCGGCTGAGTGCCGAGGTCGGACGTCCTGCGCGTACGCGGCGTGCCGTGCGCCAACGTCGCCCTCGGGCGGTGTGAGTCGAGGCTCAGTCGCGCCAGCGCATCAGGTATGTGCCGACATACTCCTCGTGCGGATACCGTGCGAAGAGCCGCGCGTACATGTCGCTGGAGATCGGCGGCGAGAAGGAGGGCGTGCCGAGCACCACGACTCTCACGCGGTGGGACTCGAGGTTGCGCATGACCTGGTCCGGCGAGCGCGGATGCGCATCGAAGACCTCGAAGAGCGTGCGCGTGGGGTTCTTCAGGCCGGAAAGGAAGTAGACCTCGGGCGCATCGGGCGATGCCCAGATGTATGGCCCCTGCGCGCGTGCGCGGAGCTTCGCGACCAGTGCCTCGTAGTTCCTCGCGTCGGGCACGGGCACGTCCACACCGCCACGATCCATGCTCAATCGCTCCAGCGGGGGAGGCGGTTGGTACCACGCCCCCATGCTCGCCAGCCGCGTCGCATTCGTGCGCAGGATGGCAAAGGCGGTAAAGAATCCGATGAGCAGCGCCGGGACCACGCGATGCGGAAGGGGAGCGTGGCGATACAGCGCGACCAGCAGGAGCACGATGAGCGGCGCGACGTAGCAGAAGTAGAGCGACGTGCTGTACGGATACTGCGCGAGACTGCAGACACAGGTCACGGCGAGCACCAGCATCGTCTGCGCATCGAGCAACATCGACGTGCCGGCCTGCCGACGGCGCGCGAGTGCTGCCACCCCCGCGATCGCCAGCACAGGGAGGAGTGTCCGCGCGGAAAACCAGACGGATCGATAGAGCGCGCCGCTGCCGCCGGACGCACGCAGCACGAGCAGCAGCACGGCGGCGGCGAGTATCGTCTCTCGACGCGAGAGAACGCCTCTCTTTCGGTAGACGAGCGCCACGAACGCGGCAAACGGCACGAGGGTCAGCATGGTCCACGGTGCCGGCGCCTGCACCGCGACGAGCCCCAGTCGTTTCTGCGGCGCGATGAACACGCCGTACCACAACTCGTTCACGGCGCCCGCACTCGCATACACCACGATGAATGCGGCGACGGGCAGCGCGACGCCAAGCAGGAACGGGAAGATCGCGCGTGCCAGCATCGCCGCGCGTTCATGTCCAGATCCCGTCCTCGTCCATTCGTTCCGGACGAGCAGCAGTGACACGAGCGTCGACGGCAGGACGAACTGAACGACCTCGCTGAACTGGAGATGCGAGCGCACGAGTCCGAACAGTGCACCGATGAACAGGACGAGCGCGCCCGTGACGAACGCGGCGTACCCTCGACCGCGCGGCCCTTGCGCGGACTCCGTGTCGAGCGACGTCGCGTGCGCTCGATACACCAGGAAGAGCAGCACCCCGGCCACATAGTACAGCCCGATGACCTTGACGAGGAGCGAGAGCCCGCCCAGCACCCCAGCCAGCACGAGCCACCGCCGACGGGGATCCTCGAGCCAGCGGAGCAGCACCGCAATGCCGGCCGTGGCAAGGAACAGGTTGTACCACGACGCCATCGCGGTCGGATAGTTGGGCAGCGACCACACCACGGCGAGCACGCCGACGCACGCCGCGGCCACCGGACGAACGAAGCGCGATGCGATGTAGAACACTGCGGGCAGCCACGCCACGAACGCCGCGAAGAGCACGATCCGCAGCGTCCAGAGATTCGTACCGAGTATGCGGAAGCCAAGCGCGTTCACGAACGCGAGGCCGCCGGTGTACAGCTCGTCGAAATCGCGATGCGGCAGCTCGCCGTGCAGCACGCGCTCTGCGCTCTGCGCCACGGGACCGTCGTCGATGGGTATCCAGCCCGACCGCAGGTGCCACCACACATACATGGCACACACGAGCATGAAGGCGAGGAGGATGAGTGGCTGTGAAGCCCTCACGTCCCGCGTGCGTGGCTCAGCCAATCAGCACGGTCGGGCATCCAATGACGATCGAGCCGCCGTGGGCCGTCATGTCACCCATGCGGGCGGCCGGCTTGCCACCGATCATCACCGTGAACGAGCCGAGCGCGATGACGTCCGGTGGGCCGACGCAGACGCACATGCTTGTCGCCGTCGCGGCCGGCATCGCGCCAATGAGCACCGTCGGCATGCCGGGGGGCAGGATCGGCCCGCCGACGTGAGGAATGGGCGGTAGGCCCGGGGTGAGCATCGGGCAGACGTGCATGTCGCCGACGCGTGCGGCTGGAGCTCCCATTCAGTCCTCTGCGGTGATCATGCGGTCCACAGCTTGGTGCGATCGGCCACTTCGAGGCCGACCTTCACGAACTCGTTGAACTTCTCCACCGCGCGCTCCGGCTCGGTGGCCACAGCGGCGAGCGTCACACTGCCGGCCACCGCCTTCGCCGTCATGAATTCGTCGGGCGGAACCGGCGGCGCGTTCGGTGGCGCCAGGCTGCCCGCGCTCATGAACGCCGCCAGCGCGGCGCAGCCGGCGGGCGTGCCGAAGTCGGCGGCCTCGCCGAAGTGCAGCGCCTGCCGACGATGCTCCTCGGTGGGCTGCACGATCCAGCGCTCCGTGGCATCGAGCGCGGCCTTCACCGCCGGCGTGGGTTCCGCACCGGCGACCTTGCGCGCACAGACCCACGCCCACCAGACCGCCTCGCGCCGCGGCAGCGCATGGGCGATGAAGCGGATGGCGTCCGCATGCAACGCGCGCTCGACCAGTTGCGCGACATACGCGTGGGGCGCCGGCACGCCGCCCGCGAGCAACGCCTTCGCCTCATCGCCGAGGTCCGACACGGCACACAGCTCAGCGGTGCCACGGCCCGGCGGCGACCCACTCGAAGAAGAGCTCATGGCGCCCGTCAGTTGATCATCGTGATGGCGCCCTTCACCATGAGCATCGCGCTCGCGTTCACCTTGGTCATCAGTCCCTTGATCTCCGTCTGCACCGAGCCCTCGACGGACACCATCAATCCCTTGATGGTGATGCCCGTCTGGTCGATCTTGACGCTGTTCTGCCCCACCTTGAACTCGATGCCCTGCAGGGCCTCGTAGGTGATCTTCCCCACGCCTGCCTTCAGGCTCACGTTGCCCATGCTCACGTCGGTGCTGAGGTTGCCCATCGCGACCTTGAGCGACGCGTTGCCCATGCTCACGTCGGTGGCAAGGTTGCCCGTATTCACCTTCTTCGCATCGTTGCCCTGCTGGACGACGATCGACCGATTGCCGGTCTTCACGGTGATCGTGTCGTCCTTGTCGACCGTGACGGCGCGGAGCCCGTGGATGGTGAGGGTCTCGTTGTTGTCCACCGTTTCGATGCGGTCGTGCTTCACATGTGCGGTTTCATCGTGGTCCACGGTCTTGGTACGATCGTGTCCCACCCAGTGCGTCTCGTCCTTCTCGACCTCGAAGTCTGCGTTCTTCTCGGCGTGCATGAACAACTGCTCCGATCCCTTCTTGTCCTCGAAGCGGAACTCATTGAAGTTGGCAGCCGCCCCGCCCTTGGCACTGCGCGACTTGATGCCGCTCTGCGTGCTGTTTGCCGGCAGCTCGTACGGGGGCATCTGCTCGGCGTTGTAGACGCGTCCAACGATGATCGGCCGATCCGGGTCGCCCTCGAGGAAATCGACGACCACCTCCTGGCCAATCCGCGGCACGTGAACGGCACCCCATGTCTTGCCGGCCCAGAGGCTCGACACGCGTACCCAGCACGAGCTCATCTCGTCCTTCTTGCCCGCCTGGTCCCAGAAGAACTGCACCTTCACGCGGCTGTACTTGTCGACGTAGATCTCCTCGCCGGCAGGGCCGACGACGACCGCCGTCTGCGTACCGTGGACGATGGACTTCGGCGTCACGGGCGCCGGCCGGAACGGCACCTTGATCGGGATGCCCTCGAAGCGCGTTTCAAAGCTGAATTCCGAGTCGCCCGACTTGGTCCGATACCCACCCTCGGTTCCGCTGTGCGTCGCGGAGAGCACGTGGTACGCCTGGTTCACGTCGCGGCGATAGTGGTCGCCGACCTCCAGCTTCTGGCCGCTTCGCAGGCCGCGATAATTGGTTGCACCGTTCACGACGAAGCTCAGCGACTCCGACTCCTCGAGGCGAATGCGCGCCAGCCGATCGCCCTCGTCCACCGCGCTGAACTTGCCCGGATAGTCGAACCGCCGGTATTGCTCGCTGCCCTTTGCGCCGCCGGCGACGGAGCTCTCCATGCGCTTCAACGTGAGGTCGCTGTAATCGACCAGCGTGACCTTGCCGCTCACCACCTCGCTGTCCACCTCGAGCGACGAGATGAATTCACCGAGGAGCGCGCCACCCGATCCCGACGCCATCTTCAAGCGGCCCACCGGGCCCGCCGTCACGGCCGACGGAGAATCGGCGAGCACCAGCGTGTGCTTGCCCTGCTCGTGCTCGAAGAAATAGTAGATGCCCTCCTCCTCCATCAGGCGCGAGATGAAGGCGAGGTCGCTCTCGCGGTATTGCACGCAGTACTCACGTGGTTTGTACGTCCCCGTGAGGGACGCCTTCACGTCCGCGACACCCATGTCGGTGAGCACGGCCTTCACGATGTCGGGCACGGTCTTCTGCTGGAAGATGCGACAGTTGCTCGTGAGCGAGAGAAACCAGAGCCACGGCACCACCTCGGCCCGATAGGACACGAGCCCGTTCGCCCGCCCCAGCTGGATGAAGCGGCGGACAACACCGTGCATGAACCGCTTGTCACCCGATTCGAGGTCGATCACGATGGAAACTGGCTTCCGCAACAGTGTCGCGGGATCGACGGCTGAATCGGTGGACAACAGGTCCAGGTGGATCGTGTAGGGCTCCGAGACTGCCTCCTCACCGGCCAGGCGCTCGATCATCAGCGTGTCGTCGGGCAGCGGAGTCTTCAACCGCATCGGCTTTCCGACCTGCGTATACGGATTCATGACCAGCTCCTTGCTCAGGCGGCGGGAATGGCGTGTGCTTCGGATACTGTCGGTGCGGTTGTGGCAGAGGCGCCGGCCTTCGCGCGCCCACGCGGGGCGACGGCGGCCGCGGCGACATGATAGGTCAGCGCACCATCATCCCCGACCCCGACGGTGATCGTACCGATTCCCTCGCCGGTGGCCATCTGCTCCAGCAGGCGCGTCGAGATCTCGGGCAGCAGCGTGTTCGTGAGGATGTTGTCGACGTTGCGCGCGCCACTCTCCACTTCGGTGCAGCGCGCGGCAACGGCATCGACCACCGCCTCGTCGTATTCGAGCTTCACGTGGTGTGAATCCGCAATGCGACGGCGCACCTTGTTCAACTTCAGGCGCACGATCTGCTTGAGGTTCTCGTCGCGCACGGGGTGGAACGGAATGATGACCATGCGGCCGAGGAAGGCGGGCTTGAAGACCTTGTCGAGCTCCGGCTTGAGCGCCTTCACGAGCCCCTCGGACGACGGTGCCGTTTCCGGATCGGCCGTCAGCGTCATGATGGTCTCCGTACCCGCGTTGGTGGTGAGCACGATGATCGTGTTCTTGAAGTCGATCTCGCGCCCTTCACCGTCTTCCATGTGGCCCTTGTCGAATACCTGGAAGAACAGCTCCAGCACGTCGGGGTGCGCCTTCTCGACTTCATCGAGCAGCACCACCGAGTACGGACGACGACGCACGGCCTCGGTGAGCACGCCGCCTTCGCCGTAGCCCACGTAGCCGGGCGGCGAGCCCTTCAGCGTGGACACGGTGTGCGCTTCCTGGAATTCGGACATGTTGATCGTGATGATGTTCTGCTCGCCGCCGTAGAGCAGGTCGGATAACGCGAGTGCGGTTTCCGTCTTGCCGACACCCGAGGGGCCGACGAGCATGAACACGCCCTTCGGCTTTTGCGGATCCTCGATCCCCGCCTTTGACGTGCGTACCCGACGGCTGATCGCCTCGAGCGCCGCGGACTGACCGATGACCCGCGCGCCGAGCTGCCCCTCGAGCTGGAGGATGGTGGCCATCTCGTCGCGCAGCATCTTTCCGACGGGAATGCCTGTCCACCCCGACAGCACCTCGCCGATGATGGACGCATCGACGCAGACACGCATGAGTGGCGTCTCACCCTGCAGCGCCTCGAGCTGCGCCTCGAGCAGGACGAGGCGCTCGCGCACGGAGGCGGCATCGTCGGCGGGCGTGGTGCCGGCGTGATGTTCCTCGAGCTTCTGGCGGATGGTGCGGATTTCCGTCACCAATCCCTTCTCCTGCTCGAACCGCTCAGTGAGCGCGGCGAGCGTCGCCTCCGTCTTCACGCGGTCCGACTCGATATCCGCCAGGCGCTCCTCGTGATCGGCGCCGACCGCGACCTCCCGCTCGAGCACCCGCTTCTGCACCGCGAGGTCATCGAGATGACGCGTTGCCGACTCGAGCGCCGACGGCGTGGCGCTCTGCCCGAGAGCGAGCCTGGCGCACGCCGTGTCGAGGATGCTGACCGCCTTGTCCGGAAGCTGGCGATCGGCGAGGTAGCGATGCGAGAGACGCACGGCCGCATCGAGCCCGCTGTCGAGGATGCGCACGTTGTGGTGCTTCTCGAGCGACGGCAGGATGCCGCGCATCATCTGGAGACACACCTCCTCCGTCGGCTCCTCCACCTTCACGAGCTGGAAGCGGCGCGCTAGCGCGGGATCCTTCTCGAAGTACTTCTTGTATTCGCTCCACGTCGTCGCGGCAATCGTCCGCAGCTCGCCGCGCGCGAGCGCTGGCTTGAGCAGGTTGGCGGCATCATTCTGTCCCGCTGCGCCGCCCGCGCCGATCATCGTATGTGCTTCATCGATGAAGAGGATGATCGGGGTCGGGGAATTCTTGGCTTCCTCGATCAATCCCTTCAGCCGGTTCTCGAACTCGCCCTTCACGCCCGCACCCGCCTGCAACAGCGCGAGATCGAGCGTGCGCAGCGTGACGTTCCGCAACGGCGGCGGCACGTCGCCATTCGCGATGCGCAGCGCGAAGCCCTCCACTACCGCCGTCTTGCCGACGCCCGCCTCGCCCACGAGGATCGGGTTGTTCTGCCGGCGGCGCAGCAGGATGTCCACCACCTGCCGGATCTCGAAGTCGCGCCCGAGCACTGCGTCGATCTTCCCGTTCTTCGCGTTCTCGGTGAGGTTCACCGTGTAGGCATCGAGGTTGGGCTGCTTGCCACTGCCCGCCGCCCTCGGCGCATCGCCACCCCCCGCCGCATTGCTCGGCGCGGACGCATACGTTGCCTGCGTCTCCTCCGTGGAGTCGGCCGTGATGGTGGCGAGGTCCCGCTTGAGCGTCTCGACCGGAATCTTCGTGAGCTCGCGACTGATGTCCTTCACCAGGCGCGCGAGCTCCTCGTTCTGCAGCAGCGCGATGATCGTGTGCCCCGTGCGCACCTGCGTGGCACCATAGTCGAGCGAACCGATCGTCCACGCCTCACCGAGCATGTGCGCCACGTGCGGACTCACCGCGGGCGTGCGCGCGTTGCCGGTCTTGAGGTGATCGAGGCTCTTCGACAGCTCGGTCGAAAGCCGCGAACGGTCGATGCCATACTGCTTCAGGATCGCGGCGAAGTCCGTGTCCGTGCCGTCGAGGAGCTTCATCAGATAGTGCTCGATCTCGACGTCGTAGTGCGTGCGCGAGAGACAGAGGCCCGCCGCGGATTCGACGGCGCTGCGTGCCGTATGGTTCAGCTTTCCGATGAGCGCCCGGAGATTGACAGCCATGTAAACCCTCTGGTGCAACGGTGAAAGTGCAGCCTACAGAGTAAAGAGTGCGTCGTCCGGATCGTGGTCGAGCGGCGCGGTGCGCAACCATGTGCACCAGCCGAGGGGCAGCGGCGTATCGTCGCCGCCAAGCTGGAACGCGGGTGCCTCGTCGCGCGCGAGCACGAGCTGGATCTCGAAGTCGAACTGGTCGTTGCCGAAGAATCGCGTGAGTGCGCGCAATGGCTCGTACGACGCGCCGCCGGGCAGGAATTCGTCGTAGCGCCGCCGCGTAAGAGGTCCGATGCGCACACGCACCCTGCCCTGCTGGTCCCACACTTCGTCACCAGCGACCGCTCCGTTCCCAAGCGTTCCCAGCTCGTCGCCGAGGGCGGTCTGCGACGCCCGCGTGAGCGGATACCATGCGCCCATGAACTGCTCCACGGCGCACGGGACATCGAAGTAGTCGGCCACGAGCTGTTCGAGCGCCGCGGCCGGCCGCGTCGGCAGCGACAAGAGGCCCGAGTAGAACAACAGCGACTCGTCGGACAACGGCAGCCGTCCCTGCAAGCCCGGTGTGGCCATGCCCACGACGCTGAGCAGCTGCGTCGTCAGTGCATCGTGCGCCGGCGCCTGCCCCGCACCGTCCACGGCGTCGGACGCGCCACCACCCGCGACCGGATGCGTCTTCACCCACGCGCGATAGAACAGCGAGATGAAGCGATGCTCGAACAAGCCGAGGAAATCCTTGAACGCGTGATCGCGGGCCCGCTCGCGACCGACGGCGTACAGGCTGTAGTCCAGCGGAAGCACGCCCTGCGGGCCTGTCATGCCGAGGAAATTCACCGTCATGCGCGCGGGGTCGTCGCCCGTGGGCGGTTCCAGCGAACGAATCTCGCTCGCAGGAAATCCCACACCGCTCGGCGTCGAGAAGCGAACGACCTCGTCGGCCGGATCGGCAAACTCACCGACCGGAGCGCGCTCGGGATACAGTTGCTCCAGCAGGCGAACGGCCTGGAAGAACTCGAAAGCCTGTGGCTCGTCGAGGAGCGGCCCGAGCAGCTTCGGATCGATGGCCGTCATAGCAGCGGCTTCCAACCGGCGCGCGGCCCCCACTCGTGCACCGGGCGCTTCCGCTGGCGCGATGTGGCGGACAATACGGAGAAGCTGTTCATCGACGCGTACAGCCCGAAAAAGCGCTCCAGCACCGTGCCGAAGAGAAACACGCCGCTGCCTGTGAACTGCTCCTCGTCGAACTCGATCTCCACGCGCCGGCCGCGCGCGAACGTGAGGCCATGATCGGTGACGATCCGCGCAAACGTCGGGGCGCTCTCCACGCCGAGAATGCCGTCGATCTGCTTGCGCGCACTGGCCGACTCGGCGAAGTCATAGAGTCGCAGTGTCTCGCGCAGCGCTTCCGCACCCGACTCCACGAGCGACAGGTAGTTCAGCGAGAGCTGCGACACTAGTCGCCACGTCTGTCCATTGCCGAGCGTGGGCTGGATGACGCGCGTCGGCTTGATGAGCGCCGTGATCTGTCGAACGGGCCCCGCACCATCCATCTCGAAGTCGCCCGCCGGATTGCCGAACGACAACCGGCTGGGCAGGTCGCCATTGAAGCAGGTGAGCCGCGCGGTCACCGTATCCTGGTCCGGATGCGCCGATCGACCCGACCGATCCGCGAAGGAGAGCATGACGTCCGCACCGTCGTCCGTGCGCCAGCCACTCGCACGCCGCTTGGCGAGCCAGTGCAGCCCCGCGAGCTCGGGCGCTGCGCCATTGGGCTCCGCGCGCTGGGCCGCGCGCGCGGCGCCGTAGAACGGGCGGAAGTGCAGCGTGCGCTCCGAGTCCGGCGTGACGGCGATGACGTCGTCCACCGAGAAGATCTCCGTCGTCAGCCGGCGACGCGCATCTGCGACGATGGGATATTCCGAGCCGCGCTGCGTGAGGAGAATCGGCTCGGATACGTGCGGGAACAGGTTCACGATCGGCGTGCAGCCGAGACGGAACGTGGACTGCGCGACGCCCGCTTCGAGCATGGGACGCCACTCGGTGCGCTCATACGCCGGGATGGGGATGAGCACCTCGATGGCGCCGCCGAAGCCCGCCGCCGCCACCTGCGTGAAGCCCGCGAGATCCAGGAACAGGTACTTCTCGGGAAAGACGAAGTACTCCTGGATGAGCCGATACGCCTCGAAGGAGCGGCCGGGATACGGCAACAGTCCTTCGTTTGGTCCGAGCCCCGCTGGAGTGAGCGCGGACGCGGGCAGCGTGATCATCTTCAGCGCCGCCGCCGCTCCTGGCGCGCGCGGTTCGCCGGGAAGCTCCCGCACGATGATATCGCGTCCGCTCGTGCTCAGCAGCTCGTAGAGCGCTGCGGTGAGGTTGCCCGCGCCATCGAGGTAGAAGCGGAGCGACTCGAGGCCGAGCTTCGCGAAGCTGATGTCCGGCGCGCAGCGCAGCTCGAGACGGAGCACACTGACGGCGTCACCGAGCCGGGCGGCGGGGCGGAGGCGATCGGGTGTCGTCCATTGCGCCGCAGTGACGCCCAGTGGCCAGAGGGTCGTGTCGTAGCAGCTCTGGAACCGGCACGGCACGCCATCGACCGGACGGGAGAAGAGCTTCGTGCCGCGCGGCAGCTTGTAGCCCGTCGTGAGCTTGCCCTGTTCGGGGTCGAGCTTGAACTCCGCGATCGACATCGACGGGATGGGACGGACATAGTGCGGATAGACGATGTTGAGGAGCGCTTCGCTGATCTCCGGGAAATCGTCGTCGATCTTGAGGTGCACGCGCGCCGCGAGGAATGCAAACCCCTCGAGCATGCGCTCGACGTGCGGATCCTCGCACTTGTTCGGCTCGAGCATGAGCCGCCCCGCCACCTTCGGGTAGCGCTGGGCGAACTCCGCACCCATGCGCCGGATGAAAGTGAGTTCGCGCTCGTAGTAGTTCAGCAGTTCTTCACGCATTCGCCGCTCCCGCCACGTCAATCTGTCCGCTGGCGAAATGCAGCACCGTGTCGAACATCACCTGTTCGGGCGTGGGATCCAGGCGGAGCGTGGCCTCCACGACAAAGCGCAGCTCGCGCCGACGCTGTTCTCCTTCCACTTCCGCCATGGAGATGCGGACCTGGGCCAGCCTCGGCTCGAACAGGGCCAGCGTTTCCTCGACCTGCTGGAGCAGCTGCGTGCGCGCGGGGAGCGAATCGCGGCTCATCGATGTGATGTCCGGCATGCCGAAGCAATAGAGCGACTTTCGGACTTCCGGGAGTTGGTCACCGTCGAGGTCGGACGTGCGCCGCGTATTCAGCAGCCACTCGAGGTCACGTTGCACGCCCACCTTGAAGGCGCGCAGCGATTCGCCGTACGACACGCGCGGATCCACGCTGCTGAGTGGATCGTCGTCGGTCAGGCGGTCCAGGACCGAAGGCTGAACGGTTCGCTCGAGCTCACGCTTGGCCATGGATCAGGGCTGCGCGAAGCTGATCGCCTGAATCGGGTCGAGGCGGCAGATACGGAGGTAGAGGCCCTGGCGAGTTTCCGGATCGCCCTCGGTCTTCTCGAGCACGCGATACAGCAATGCCATGGGCGCCGCGACGACCACGCCTTCCTCCCAATCCTCGAGCTTGTGCGCCTCGACGTCCGCGATCAACTGGTCGAGGATGGGCATCGCGACCGCCTCGTGCCCGGCATCGACCATGATGCGCGCGAGCTCCGCCTGGAGCAGGAAGCGGCTGCGACTGGTCTTCGCCCGCCCTGCCTCGCGCATCAGGAGCGCGATCGCACGATCGGCTCGGCCACCGCGCACTTCTGCTGTGGCGAGAGAGATCGGATCGCGCCCCCGCGACTCGCTGTTGTCCTCGGATTCCGCAATACGATCGGTCGCCTCGGATCCGTTGCCGTCCTCGAGGACCGACGCCCGGAGCCACGCGCGCGTCTCGACATTCGCCGTGGGGGTGTCGTCCATCAGCGTCATGTCGAGCAGCGTCGGCAGGTCGGTCAGCAATGCACGCAAGGCGGCGCGCATGGCCGTCGCGACGGGGAAGTAATCGCTTCCCAGCTCGTCGCACGCCGTGATGGCGTAGCGCTGCAGGTCAATCCAGCCGCGCCCCTGTGGAGTCCCCATCACGTTCTCGGAGGCCGCGAGGAGCTCCGGCCATTTCAAGTCGAGCAGCAGCCCTTTCAGGTTCGTCCGGATATTCGTGGCCGGCGCTTCGAGCAGCTTCGGGTCGACGGTACCGCCCTTGGCCCGCAGCTCCCCCCAGCGAAATCCGCGCAGCATGAGGTACGACGCCGGATTGTAGGGATCGTTCTGGCGCAGGTATCGCGCGGCGCCGACAATGCGGCCCGTGGCATCCTCGCGGGATGTCGGTTCGGCCGCCAGTGGACCCGATGCACCCCCAGAGGACGCGCCTCCGCTCGCTGCCGCGCCAGCCGTCGCGCTGTCATCGCTCTCGATGGGTACCTCAGCGACCGGATCCGGCTCGAGCTCGAGCTTGTGCTTGTACTGGCTGTTCGCCGAGCGCAGGCAATCCTCGAGGGTGTCAATGAGACGGCCGTAGCTGGGCGCGACGTCGGCAAACTTGTCCTGCGACACGGTGTCGAGCGCCTTCACCGCGTCGATCGTCGCCTCGATGTCCGCGACGAGCGTCTTGAACCACGCCTTCGGGGTGGCGGTGAAGCCGGCATCGAGTTCCTCGGGCATCGCGCGGCCGTTGGCGAGGGCGTCCTCGCGCGCCGCGCGCCGCTCGTCGTTCTCGTTCGCGGCCTCTTCGGTCGGCACGGTGCGCGATTCCTTGAACTGCAGGAAGTCGTGGCCCTGCTTGTCGATCGCGATGCGGCGGACCGGCACATCCAGCTTCGTGCCCACCCACTCGAGCGGAGCCGCGCGCATCTCGGCATCCCCGTCATCGATCTCGGGGTAGAGATGTTCCCAGTGCTCCTCGACCAGCCCCGCGAGCACCTCGATGCCGGAGCGGAGGCCGGGGAATCCTTCGCGCCGCGCGAGGGCTTCCGTCAGCCACGCGGCGATCTGGAGGTCCTTCGACTTGGTCGCGATCGCGTCCTTCGCGAGCTTGATCACGAGCGGCCAGTCCGCCGTCTTCAGCGTGGTGGCCCATTCGCCCTGCGGCGCGTCCAGGTCTTCCCGACGCGCCTCCTTGATCTTGTCGAAGAGCGGATCGTATCGCAGCTCGATGCCGCCGGGGTTCGGCCCGGCGATCGGCGACAGCAGGTCGTCGCGCAACGCCATGGTCAGCTCAGGCCAACGCTGCCGGCGCTCGCACGATTTCCAGCTCGCGCAGCTCCAGCATCGGGAACTCCTCGCCGTCGACGAGCAGCAGCTTCTGGCCGATGGGAACGTGCGTGCCATCGTCGAGCTTCGTCCACTCCGTCACGCGGCCGAGCCGGATGTCGCCCTCGTCGTACTGCCAGCTCTGGGCAGCCACGACGGGCAGCAGCACCTCGCCCATCTCGAGGCCAGTGAACGTCTCACCCGGACGGACGATGGCGGGGAGCCAGAGGAGGTCGCGCAACCGCTTCGGCGGCTCGGCCCGGATGGTTGCGATGTGCTCGAACGGCATCCATGAATACTGCCCCGCGGCAAACAGCTCGAGGCGCGCGCCGATGCGCGGGTCCGCATCCTCGATGGTGGTGAACGGCGTTCCATTCAGCATCCCGCCAACGAGCTGGGCCGTGGAGGATGGAAACGCCTGCTTGTCGAACATGTCCTGTCTCAGACGCTCCGCGTGCAGCGCCGCGTGATAGAGCAGCGCGCCCATCTCGGCGTCCCTCCCGCCGCGCCCGATGACACTGAGCTGCTTCTCCGCGCGGTCGTAGTTCCCGGCGAAGCACAGCAGCTCGAACAGGAACGCGCGGCGCTGGGCGTCGGTCGGGTTGTCCCGAACCTCCACGCCCAGCGCCTCGATGGCGTCGTCGAGCCTGCCCGACTTGAACAGCTCTCGTGCGTGCGTCAACGTCGCCCCGTGTGGCTCATACCTTCATGTTCTTCTTCAAGTCCCAGCCGGCCTTCGTGGCGCCGCCGAGCGTGCCGTCAGCCTTCTGTTCCTTGTACTCGATCTCGATCTTCGAAAAGTTGATTGACACCTGGTCGGTCGGAATAACGTCGCCGGCTGAGCCGCCCGACTGATAGCTGCTGACCAGGAGATCGCTCATCGTGATCTTCAGGTATTCCTGCTGGTCCTTGCCGGCCTTGCGGGCGACCAGCGTGGCGGTCTTGATGGGCCCGCCGTTGCAGCAGTTCAGGAAGAGCTTCGGCGAAGCCTTGTCGGTCTTCTTCACGAAGTGAAAATCCTGGAGCTTCACCTTGCCGGCGCCGCCGCCGCCACCGTAGGCGGCGGTGCCGCTCTGGCTGCCGCCGAACGAGAAGCTCTGCAACTCGATCTCGCCCTTGTGTTTGCTATCCTGCGATTCGCCATCGATCCCGTCAATCTTGAGAAAGTAGTCGACTGCTGCCATTGCTCGGTCTCCGCGTCAATGAGAGTGATCCAACGCGCGGTCAGTGCCTGATCCGCGGGACTAACGTAAAAGCCTCGAATGCCCGGCGCCGTATCCCAGATCACGCACGGCGTAAGAATTTTCGCCCCGCGCCATCGAGGCGGGGCGGTCAGCCGGCGGCGGCCGGCAGGTCGGCCACCAGGCGCATGGACATCGACAGCTCATCCAGCTGGAAATGCGGGCGCAGGAACGCCACCGCGCGATAGGCGCCCGGCTTACCCGGAATCTCGACCACTTCGACGCGCGCTTCCCTGAGCGGGTTCTTCGCCTTCATCTCGAACCCGACATCATCGTTCACGACGACGTAGTTGTTGATCCAGTCGTTGAGGAAACGCTGGATCTCGTCGCGGCTGGCGAACCCGCCGATCTTGTCGCGCATGATCGCCTTCAGGTAGTGCGCAAAGCGTGACACGGCAAAGATGTACGGCAATTGGGCGGAAATACGGGCGTTTGCGGTAGCCGCATCGGAGTCGTAGATCTTGGGCTTCTGCGCCGACTGCACGCTGAAGAATGCCGCATTGTCGCTGCCCTTCCGATGGACCAGCGGCACAAAGCCGAGGTCGGCAAGCTCCTTCTCCCGACGATCGGAGATCGGCGTCTCCGTGGGACACTTCATCGCGACGTCGCCCGAATCGGTCTTGAAGTTGTGCACCGGCAACCCCTCCACGAGGCCGCCGCTCTCCACGCCGCGGATCGTGGCCGTCCAGCCGTAGCTCGCGAAGGCCTGCGTGATGCGGCTCCCGAGGGCCCACGCGGCATTGCCCCACAGGTACTTCGAGTGATCCGTCCCGTCCACACGCTCCTCGAAGTTGAACGCCTCGACGGGCACCGTGGCCGATCCGTACGGCTCGCGCATCAGGATGCGCGGCAGGGTGAGCGCCACGTAGCGGGCGTCATCGCTGGCGCGGAAGCTCTTCCACTTCGCGTACTCCGTGGTGTCGAACACCTTGGCCATGTCACGCGGCGCATCCAGCTGCGTGTAGCTCTCGAGATTCATCATGTCCGCGCTGGCGGCGCTGATGAATGGCGCATGCGCCGCCGCGGCCACCTGCGAGATCTTTTCCAGTAGCTCGATGTCCTGCCCCGACTTCCCGAATTCATAGTCGCCGAGGAGGGAGCCGAACGGCGTACCGCCGAACACGCCGAACTCTTCCTCATACACTTTCTTGAACAGCGCGCTCTGGTCGAACTCGGGCGCCTTCTGAAGGTCCTTGAGCAGGTCCTTCTTGGACACGTTCATGACCTTGATCTTCAGCTGCTCGCCCGTCTCGCTGTTGTTGAGCAGGTACTTCAACCCGCGCCAGCTGCCCTCGAGCTTCTGGAAGTCGGGATGATGCATCACCTCGTTCACCTGCGCCGAGATGAGGGCGTCGATCTGCGCGATGCGCGCATTGATCATCGCCTCGGTGTCCGGATTCAGCGTCACGGTGCCGGCCAATACCTCGCTGACGAAGTTGCGGACGAGATCGCGGCCGCGCTCCTTCGTTGCGGCGTCGCGCCCCATGCGCCCTTCCTCGACGATCTTGTCGAGCAGGTTGAATTCCGGCGCGAACGTAGACGACTGCTGGTTCTGCTGCTGCGACTCAGCCATTGCCGCCTCCCTGCGGTCCGAGTTCCGCCTCGAGCTTCTTCATCGCGGCCGCGTCGTTCAAGGTGTTCTGCAGGATCTCCTCGAGCTTGTCATTCCCCTGGAGGCTGCCGCGAAGGTCCGCGAGCTTGGTGCGCAGGTCGAGCAGCTCCTTGAGCGGCGCGACGTTCCGCGCAACCGCATCAGGCGAGAAATCGTCGAGGCTCTCGAAGGTCATGTCGACGGCGATCTTGCCACCGCCCTCCTGGAGCTTGTTGTCGACAGCGAAGTTCACCCGCGGCTTCATGCTCTTGAGGACGGTATCGAAGTTGTCCGGAGTAATCTCGACGAACTTGCGATCCTTGAGCCTCGGCAGCGCCTCGGCAGGTGTGCCGCTCAGGTCGGACAGCACGCCCATGAGAAATGGGAGCTGTTTCGTCTCGACCGCGCCGCCTGTCTCCACGTCATAGCTGATGTTCACGCGCGGTGGACGAACGCGCTCGAGTTTCTTCTGTGTGCCCTCTCGTGCCATGATAAACTCCGGAAAACGGTGTGTGGACGTGCGCCCCGTCCGAACCGGAAGCATGGTGACGAGCCACACACTCGTCAAGCAACCGGGCGCACGGCACTGCGTTGGCGCCTACGATGCGGACATGCCTACCGGAACCGGCGGGACGTCGAGCCCCACGAATCCGCGGTCGGCGAGCTCCCCGATGATCAGGGCGAAGTCCGCGTCCGTGTCGGTCTCGTCGAGGATGCCGGCGTTGCGCAGCCGAAGCAGCAGCGCGCGCGCCGTCACCGACCCATCGCACCACGTGAGAAACGTCGCGAACCAGGGCGGGCACTCGGCCTGCACGAGAAACGGCACCTGCGTGACGAGCGACGACGCCGTGACGCGCCACCGCCCACTCTCCATCGCCGAGCGGGACAGAAGCTCGGTATGCGGGAGCGCCCGTGGACGTGCGTCGAGATACCGACTCGATCCTGTCGGCCAGTCCGCCACCGCGCCCGCATAGTCCAGGTACCAGTCGAGATGCTCGGCGCGGGTTGCCGGCGAAATCACCCGGCGCCGGGTCACGGCCGTTGCTTCGCCGGCGTGCCGCCGGATGAGGAAGTCCACGCTCACGAACCGTTCGACGCCCAGACGCTGAAACAGCGCGCGCTGCGCCGCGGCCGCCTCGGTACTGAGGCGACCGGAGCGAACGGACCCGCCGAGCAGCGCGTCCGGCTCGATGACCGCCACCTCGCCCACGAGCACGTCGAAATCGCCGTGCGCCGTGCCGAGCATGTCGCGAATGCGCTGCTCCACCGGCGCGTTCACGCGATCCGTCATCATGCAGTCACAGTGGAACCGCCCGCCGGGCCGCAGGTGCTCGGGCAGTCCCGCAATGATGTTGCGCGTCACATGCTCGCCGTCCTCGCCGCCGTCGCGGAAGACCATCTCGGTTTCGGAGGAGGGCACGTAGGGTGGGTGCGCCGTGATCACGTTGAACGTCCTGCCCGATACCGGGGCGTAGAGATCGCCCGCCAGCGCCGTCACGTTGCGCAGGCCGTTGAGCGCCGCATTGAACGCCGCGAACCGCGTGGACCGCTCCGTGATGTCCACGGCCCATACCTGCGCAGCGAAGTCCCGTGCGGCGACGAGTGCCGCGACGCCCGCGCCCGAGCAGAGCTCCAGATAGTCGTTGCACGGTGTCCTGGGCATCAGGCGCACGAATCGCTGCGTCTCCGGCGTAAGCGCGGAGTACACGACGTCTGCGGGCTTGCCCGTGGCAACGAGCTGGATGCGCGCGTGCCGGTCGGACGCGATGTAGAGTCCCTCGTTCGGATACAGCGCGACGAACGCGGCGCATCGAGACGGGTCATCCGGCAGCGACTGCACGAGACCAACCGCCTCCAGCGCCAGGAGGTCCGCGGGGGCGAAGACCACACGCGCAGTTTCCCACGCGACGTCCTCGCCGTCCATGAAGAGTTGCACCGCGAGCGAAAGCGGCGAGTCCGGTTCGAGGAAGCCGATTTCGCGCTCGCGACGTGCGGAGAGCTCATAGATGCTGGCGACCTCACCGCCCGCGCAGATCGCTGGTTCGGTGAACCCGATCCGTTCGAGAGCGCCACGGGCATCGGCAAACTGGCCCGCGGTGCCAACGATGAATGGCTCTGCCCTCCACACGGCCTCCGGCATCACGCGCGCACCGCCGGCCGTACGGGCAGCGCCTCCGGCGGATCCGCGATGGACTGCAGCCGCGGAATGCGCACGGCGTCGCCGTCGCGCTCCGATGCCAGCGGCGTGAGACCACGCCCGAGGATGTGCAGGAGGGTCCGCTGCGACAACAGCGTCTCCGCACACGGCAGCGCTTCGCCACTCGCGGCTTCGATGTGCAATGGCAAACCGCCGATCGTGCCGTGCGTCGGCGCGGGCGCTCCGCGGTCCACCGCGGTCGCGGCGACAATGCCCGCGAGCAATGCGGGGTTTCCCCAGAGGAAGCGCTCATGCGCCTGCGTGCCCGGCGGCAACTCGTCGAATGACAGCGACTCCACCGGATTGTCCGCCCCGTACGGCAGCCGAACCAGGAACCGTGGGAGGGCGGCGCCGAGGAATCGCGCGGCGGGCATGCGACGCAGGTCGTCCCATCCTGCAACGGGCGCTGGCGTCCAGTCATCGGCATCCCCGTTGTCCGCGAACGCGGACGCTCCCACCAACCGCGAATCGGCCGCCGTGATCCACGGGGTGTTCATCGCTTCGGCCACGCCCGCGATCGTCGCAAGTCGATCGACATCCGACGGCCCGAAATGGTAGGCGGCAATCACGAGCGACCACGGTGCGCCGCCGTCGCCCGCCGTAAGACGCGTGCGAAGCGCACTGCCCTCAGCGGCACTGGTACCGAGTGCCTCGAGTTCGGTCCTCGTCACATCAAGGAGCCCGATTGTCGCCGAGTCGCCCGCGTCACACCGACGAACGAACAGGTCCGTCGCGCGCCAGAGCGCCTCCAACGCCTGAAACGCGGGATCATGCAGCAGCACGCGCAGCGCCGCCGCGATGACGTCGTCCACCTGCGCGACGAGCGCGCGTTGCCGCGGATCCACTTCCTTCGCGACATGCGGGCGGACGGCGCGACGCACAAAATCGGCGAGGTCGTCGCCACTCGGTCCACTCGACGGTGGAGCACTGGCGGCAGGCAGCGGTGGCTCCGCTTCGAGCATCCGATCGAGGAGGCTGCGCGTGTCAGGCGCGCTCGTCTCGACGTCACCGCTCGCGGATGCGCTGCCGGAACTCGTCGCGACGGGCGCTGATTCGGCGGTCGTACGAAGCGCGCGCAGCCGCGCGAGCATCGGCACGCGCACGAGGAGGCGATCGGGGTGGAAATCATCCAGCTCGCGAAAGCTGACGACCTCGGGCGCCGCGTCCGCGTCGATCGAGAAGGCGACGCTCGGCGCCACGCGCGCGATCTCGGCGTCGATGCCGTCACGATCGACACGGCCAATGACGCGCCGCTCCAGAGGCACCCGCTCGTTGCTCGCGCCGCTGAAGTCGCCGAGGATGAGGACGCGGAACGTCGTGTCGCCGAGCTCGCGGGCGTCTGGCCGTGCGTGCGTGTCGGCGCCGATCTCGACCTGCGCGCGCGTGTCGGGTGCGGTCATCAGCGTTTCCGTGGAGTGTGGGTCAGGCTTCCAGCAGCGCGCTCGCGCCAAGTCGCGCCAGCGCGGCGTCGACGTACGCGGCGATGTCAGACGGTGTGGGCACGCCGCCCTCCCCTTCCAGGTCGCCGCGGTTCATGCGTTCGACCATGCGGGCCGCGAGCTCGACCCGGTCGCGTGTGCCGTCAAGGTCGCCGATGATCGCGCGCTCGACATCGGACAGCTCGACCATGACGTGGCGGAGGTTGGGCACGACATCGAACGACGCGGCCTTTCGCCTGGCGATCGCACTCGCCACCGGACGCTCCGAGACCGCCCGCGTAAAGGCCGACGGATACCGGTTCAGCTCGACGAATCCCCCGACGGCGCACTGCAGCATCGCCTGGGCAAGCCCGCCGGCACGATCCGCGGTCTCCGGCGCATCCGGTGGGTCCATGACGCTGAGGCGGTCGTTCACGCGCTGGAGCAGCTCGGGAAAACTCAGCGCTTCCGGCGCTCGCCGCAGCAGGACGTGGAGGGCGGCGAGCACCAGCGGATTGTTCGTCGTTATCCGAGGGCCGCTCGCCAGCGCAAACGACTCCACGTCACCACCCTTGAGACGGTCGGCGTCGTCGGGCGTGGCTGGCTCGGCGCGCAGCGTCACATACAGCGCGCCGATGCCGTCCACGCCAGGCTCCGGCGACAACGCAACATCGGCGTGACACAGCAGGGACCGACGGAACGTGCGTCCAGTGGCAAAGTCCGCGTACTGCTGCATGCGCACGGGGCCCTCGCCCGCCGCACGCTTCGCCCATTCGCCCGGCACCGTGGCGACGTCCGCCAGCTTCGCCTCGGACATGTAGCGCAAGCCGGCCGCGGCGGCGCGGCGAACGAACTCCGAGAGGTACACGGGGGCGTTGAACGGCTCGAGCTGCTCGTGCAGGAAATACGAATCATCCTGCGTTTCCAGGTTCGCCACTTCTTCCATCAGGGACAGCCGGTGTGTCGTGGCCTTCGTCCCGCCCTGTTCGGAGAGCAATTGCACGAATGCCTTGGCGCGAGACACGCGCTCCTGCGGTGAGAGCGTTTGGTCATCATGGTACATCACCATCTCGCGCACCATGCCGCGCACGTGCCAGCCCGGCAGCGTGTTGTAGCTGATGTACGCGAGGCCGTTCCGCGCGAGGTTGCGCGATGCCACGCGCAGGATGGCCTCCTGGACATCCGGCGGCACCCATGAATAGACGCCGTGGCAGAGGATGTAGTCGAACGTCCCGAGATCGTCGGTGACGTCCACAATGCTCATGGCGCGGAGCGTGATGTTCCGAAGGCTGAGTGCCTCCACGTCGGCGTTGCCGAGCCCGATCTGCGTCGGCGCAAGGTCGATGCCGACGAAGGCCGCGTGGGGGTACCGGTACGCCATCGGAATCAGGTTCCCGCCCGATGCGCACCCCACCTCGAGCACGCGTGCGTGGTCGGCGGGTGGTGCGGTGACGCCATGCAGCAGCGCGACCGCCTCGAGCGCACCGATCTCGCTGGCGCCCACCGGCCGGCTGTTGTACGGAACGGCCTCGTAACTGGCGAGAAGCGAGTCGGTCAACGGGTGGGCCTCGTCAACGAAGGGTGCGTGGGTCGATATCCGTGCGCGGCTGGAATTAGCATCGTGGCGACCGGGAGGGCCAGCGCACACGCGTGTGCGGCCCTGTCGATGCCCCGGGCAGCGGACTAGCTTCGTCGCGCATGAGGCAGATGCAGCCCGTCCTGTGGACGAAGGGAGTCCTTCTCAGTCCGCAGCACTTCCAGACCCAGGACCGGTTTCTCGAGGATCTCCTCGAGTTCCAGCTGTCGGCGCTCGCCTTCTGTCCCTGGGGCTTTCAGCGCCTGGCGATTGATCGCGAGGCGCTCGCGTCGGGAAGCTTCGCGCTCGCGACCGCGGCCGGCATCCTCCCCGACGGTCTCCTGTTCGACATGCCCGCGTCCGAGGACGTCCCGCCACCGCGGCCCCTCGAGGGAGCGTTCGCGCAGGACCAGGAGTGGCTCGACGTCTACCTCGGCATCCCCGAGTACCGGTACGGCGGCCACAACGTGTCCGGGATCAATCGCGACCGCGACGCACGCTATCGCGCCGAGGAGCTGCTGCGGCGCGACGAGACGACGGGACAGTCGGAGCGTCCGATCCAGGTGGCGCGGCGCAACTTCCGGCTGCTGTTCGGCGGCGAGTCCCTCGACGGCACGAGTGCGCTGCGCATCGCGCGCGTGACCCGCTCGGCCACCGGGGATTACCAGCTCGACGCGCGCTTCGTGCCGCCACTTGTCGACATCACGGCGAGCGACCACCTCATGGCGATCGCGCGCCGGCTCGTGGAGATCCTCTCGGCGAAGAGTACGACGCTGTCGGCGGGTCGGCGGCAGAAGAACCAGAGTCTGGCGGAGTTCGGTGTGGCGGATGTGGCCACGTTCTGGCTGCTCTACAGCATCAACAGCGTGCTGCCGGAGCTGCGCCACATCCATGAGACGCGGCGCGGTCATCCCATCGAGCTGTTCAACGCGATGCTCGGCCTCGCCGGTGCGCTGACGACGTTTTCCGGTACGGTGCAGGCGCGAGAGCTGCCCGCGTACGAGCATGACAACCTGTCCGCGTCATTCACGCGCCTCGACGAACAGTTGCGCGGATTGCTGGAGAGCGTGGTGCCGGCCACCACGGCGACGTTGCCGCTGTCGCTCGTGCAGCCGTCGGTGTATGCCGCCGCGCTCGACCAGGAGAAGTATCTGGCGGCGCCGCAGATCTACCTCGCCATCACCATCGAAGGGCGCAGCACCGACGTGCCCAATCGCGCGCCACACCTGGTGAAGGTGGCCACCGCGGGCCAGCTCGACACGCTCATCCGGCAGGCGCTGCCGGGCATCTCGCTCACGTACGTTCCGAATCCGCCGAGCGCGGTGTCGATGAAGCTGAATCACCATTATTTCCTGCTGCAGAAATCCGGACCGGAGTGGGAGAACGTGGTGCGGTCGCGGAGCATTGCGGCGTATGTGCCGGCGGAATTCCAGTCGCCGGCGCTCGAACTGGTGATCGTGCTGCCGAAGTCCTGACCGTTCGCAACGCCGTGGTTTGGCGGCACCGCGGTCTGTTCGTCAGTGCTTGAGCACGAAGTAGATCACGACGCCGATCGCGGCTACCAGGACGACATTCAGCGCAATGATCAGCGGCAGGTGCGAGCGGGTTGGTGCCGCGCCGGCGCCGGCGGACTGTTGCGGGACGCTGAGCGGCGTAAGGGCGGCCGCGGCCAACAGCGCCAGTGGAAGTTGCATTTGCGGAAGTTGCATGGCCGGCGCGATCATCTGCGGTGCCTGGGGCATTTGCGGCAGTTGGGGCATCTGCGGCATCTGGGGCATCTGGGGCATCTGAAAGGCCGCGCCCGGGGACGATTCGCCGGAGGTCCGCGAAGCAGCGGCCGCGTCCGGCGCCGTCACCTTGCCAA
>JBBQFW010000015.1:0-28036 GCA_038322445.1 Gemmatimonadales bacterium | reverse complement strand
CGATGTCGGCGCCGGTTCCCACGCGTACTGATGCGGCGTCGCCCTCGCGGAGCTGTGCGTCCACCCACACACCGGAGAGATCGGCGATGGTGAAGAGCAACGCACCAGCGGCGACGGACGCACCCTGAATCACCTGCTTCTCCATCACGACGCCGGACGCGGGCGCGAACAGGGTGAGCGTGCGCCGTGTGCGGCCCGTGCGAACGATCTCGTCTACCTGCGCGCCCGAGATGTCCAGCAGCTGAAGCTTGCGCCGCGCCGCGGCGACCAGATCGCTCGTGCTGCCCGGCACGCCCGGTACGGCAGTCCGTCCGACGTCACGCTCGAGCTGCCGGGCAAGCAGCAACTCCTGCTGTGTCGCCACCAGTTCGGGCGAATAGATCTCCAGCAGCGGCTGCCCGCGCCTCACCGGCTCGCCGGTGGCATTTACATAGAGGCGTTCGACGAATCCGCTCATCCGCGCCGCGACCTGGGTGATGCGCGTCTCGTCGAACGTGACGACGCCAGTCGTTCGCACCTCGGCCGTGAGCTGCCGCACTTCCGCGGTGCCGAATGTGACGCCGAACTCGCGCGCCTGTTCGGGCGTGAGCATCACTGCGCCACCGGACGACGCGTGCGTCCCGTTCGCGTCGCGGTTTCCCTTCGCGCTCAACAGCACGGCGGGGCTGACGAGCGCAGGCGGCGCGATAGCGCGCGCCCGCAGTGCGCCCCACGACGCGAGCAGCACGACTGCTGCGCCGGCGGCAGCGAGCCAGAGTCGCTTCGCTCGTGGCGTCGCCGTTGTCAGCGGCGCGTTCACTTGAGCACCTCTCGGCCGACGATGCGCTCGAGCTCCGCCACGCTGGTGGCGAAGTCGCTCATGGCGCGAAAGTACTCGGTCTCGACGCCGAACAGCGCTGATTGATTTTCGAGGACCGTGCGGAACTCGACCTTTCCGACCTGATAGCTCGTCGTCGCCGAAGTGAGCGACGCGCGGCTCTGCGGCAGGATGGCCTTCATCGTGAGGGCGAGCGTGGTCCGTTGCCGCTCGACGTCGCTCACGAGGCGCGCCACGTCGGCGCGAATGGTGTTCACCATCAGGTGATGCTCGCCTTCCAGCATCGCCAGCTGCGACGTGGCTTCCACGACCTGTTGGTCCTGCTTGGTGCGCCGAAAGATCGGGAGTGGCACCGCCACGGTGGCCGAAATCATGTCCGGCAACCCGCCGCCGCGCTGGCCGTACTGGAGTGACATGCCCACGTCGGGAAGCACTGCCTTGCGGGCGAGATCAGCGCGCGCCGACTGTGCCGCGAGTGTCGCCAGGTGTGCGCGTATGGCGGGACTGTCGCGCACCGCTTCGTCCTGCAACTCGGTGAGCGGCCGCAGTGGCGAATCGGACGCGCGAGCACCGAGTGCCGCGCTCACGAAATGGATGTCGTCGTTGGCTGGCCCCACGGCCGCGCGCGCGATCGCGTCGGGCACCGCGAGACTCGGCACCGGCGTCTCGCTCGGCCGATCGATGATCGCGTTGAGCGCAGCGAGTGCGGCATGACGTCGCTCGAAGAGGTCGGATGCTGTCTGTCCAAGTCGCGTCGCTTCCACGCGTGCCTTGAGGATGTCCTGCTGGCTCGCCGCGCCGACGCTGTAGCGCGACTCCGTGAGCGCGATGAGGGTCGCGAGCACTCCCTGGTTGCGTTCGACGAGCGCGAGTGCGCGATCGAGGAAGGCGATCTCGTACGCGGCGGCCTTCGTGTCGCGCACAACCTGTCGGCGATCGGCGTCGAGCGAAGCCTCGGCGGACTCGACGTCGTACTCCGCGGATCGTTGCAGGAGCCCGCGCTTTCCCGGATATGGAAACGATTGGCTGACGCCGAGCATGCGCATCGTCATGGGCTCCGGCCCGCCGCCGGCCATGACGCTGCGGCCGAGTGGCTGGTTTATGACGCCGAGCATCAGCATCGGGTCGGGAAGCGAACCGGCGGGACCGACGCGCGCTCGGGTCGCGTCCACGCGGGCGGTGGCGATATGGAGTGACGGACTGACGATGACGGCGCGGGCGACGAGCGAGTCGACTACCGATGATTGCGCGGAGGCCGCGGCGGCGTGAAAGGCGCCGGCGAGAATGACGCCGGTGGCGTGAGAACGGATGCGCATGAGATCCTGAACGAGAGTCCACGCCGCCGTTCGCCAAGGTGCCCGGACTGGGCATCTCGATGCGAGCGACAGCATCCGCCAACCCACTGCATGGGCGACGGATCGAACGAGCGGATGGTGTGGACTACGTTCTTGGAGGAGGCAGTTCTGGCGCGAGCGACTCCGACAAGTGCTCGAGCGGCTCACGCGTCACCGGAGTTCCGTAGAGAACGTCGGGAAGCGGAAGGGCCATGCTGTTCACGGCCAGGATAGCGGGCGCGCACATTGCCATCGTCTGGCAGCCGTCGGGCGCCCACGGGAAGCGGCACGGCGTACGACCGCCCGGTGCTACGGGAGCCGAGCCACCGAGGACCACCTCCGGCATGGTCATGCCGGCCATTGAGACACTGCCGTCGGACTCGGTTCGCTGCGCAAGGCATGCGTAACCGCTCTCCACCAGCAGGAGATGGAGGAACACCACCACGAGCATGGCCCGGAGAGGTCGGACACGACGGCGCATGAGTGGAAGTTACCCGCGTGCGATACCGCGCGTAGCGGGATAATCCCGACAACGGGAGCGGGAACTCCGACACATTCTTTTAGACGCGATAGCAGTCATTCGAAAATGCGATGAACGACTGAGAGCAAGCGGCCCAGTCGAATGGCCAGACACTGTGGTATTCAGCAGCCCATAGGAGACCGGATGTCGGACCATCCCAGCGCAACGCATGATCAGGGCACCGACCTGCCGGTGGCTCCCCCCCAGGACGGCCACGACGCGGCCACCGTCCCCTCCGAACACGAGGGCCACGATATGGTTGCCGTCCCCCCCGGGCACGAGGGACACGACATGGCCGCGGGCCACGACAAGCACGCGGGCCACTCGGTCGCGATGTTCCGCAACAAGTTCTGGATCACCCTGCTCCTGACGCTTCCCACACTCGTCTGGGGCGAGATGATTCCGGGGCTGCTGCACTTCACGCCGCCCGCGGTGCCAGGCGCACGGTGGATTCCCGTAGTGTTCGGAACGGCTGTCTACTTCTATGGCGGCTGGGTGTTCGTGAAAGGCGCGTGGGGCGAGATCGCCGACCGGAAGCCCGGGATGATGACGCTCATCTCGCTCGCTATCACGGTGGCGTTCGTCTTCAGCGTGGCGGTGACCATCGGCTTCAGCGGGAAGCCGCTCTGGTGGGAGCTGGCGTCGCTCGTCACGATCATGCTGCTCGGCCACTGGATGGAGATGCGCTCCATCTCGCAAGCGCAGGGCGCGCTGAAGGAGTTGGCGAAGCTCCTGCCCGACACCGCGACGCGAATGGCGGACGGCAAGACGGAGGACGTCCCGGTTTCGGACCTGCACGACGGCGACCTGCTGCTCATTCGTCCAGGGGCGAGTATCCCGGCCGACGGCGTGGTGAAGGAAGGAACAAGTGCCGTCAACGAATCGATGCTCACCGGCGAGTCTCGGCTGATCGACAAGGCCGAGGGTGCTTCGGTGATCGGAGGCACGGTCAACGGTGAGGGTTCGCTTCGAGTGACGGTGACGAAGACCGGTGACCGGACCGCGCTCGCGGGCATCATGCGACTGGTGTCGCAAGCGCAGCAGTCGCGGTCGCGGGCCCAGGTGGTCGCGGACCGCGCCGCCTTCTGGCTCACCTTCGTGGCACTGGGCGCTGCGATACTCACCGCGGTGGTATGGGCATTCGCGGGCGCGACGCCGTCATTCATCGTGGAGCGGGTCGTGACGGTGCTCGTCATTGCGTGCCCGCACGCGCTCGGCCTCGCGGTCCCGCTCGTCGTCGCCATCTCGACGACCATCGGGGCGCGCAACGGCCTGCTGGTTCGCGACCGGCGCGGCCTCGAGGACGCCCGCAATGTCACGACTGTCGTGTTCGACAAGACCGGCACGCTCACGCTCGGCGAGCATCGTGTGGTGGCCATGCAGATGACGGACGGTATCGTCGAGGCAGATGCGCTCCGCCTTGCGGCTGCGCTCGAGCAGGATGCCGAGCATTCCGTTGGGAGGGCGATCGTGGCCAGTGCGGCGGAGCGGAAGCTTGCCGTCTCCGCCGTCACGGGCTTCCAGGCCATTCCGGGATTTGGCGTGCAGGGCGTCGTGGATGGGCGGCAGCTTGCCGCGGGCGGGCCGAACCTGCTGAAGAAGATGAGCGTTGCGCCGGCGGCGGCGGTCGAGACGTTTGGCACGGATGCCGCCGGACGGGGGCAGGGTGTGATCTACCTCGTCGAGAACGGGCACGTGCTTGCCGCATTCGCGGTGGCCGACGCGATTCGTCCGGAGGCGGCGGAAGCAGTGGAGCGCCTGCATGCGGCGGGCGTGGAGGTCGTGATGCTCACCGGTGATTCGCAAGCGGTGGCCGACGCCGTGGCGCGCGAGCTGAAGATCGACACGGTGTTCGCGCAGGTCCTCCCCGCCGAAAAGGCCGAGAAGATCAAGGCGCTCCAGGCGCAGGGCAAGCGCGTTGCCATGATCGGCGACGGGGTCAACGACGCGCCGGCGCTCCTCACCGCCAATGTCGGCGTCGCGATTGGCGCGGGCACCGACGTCGCCGTGGAGGCGGGCGACATCGTGCTGGTGCGAAGCGATCCGCGTGACGTTCCCCGAATCATTGCGCTGAGCGTTGCGACCTACCGCAAGATGGTGCAGAACCTGTGGTGGGCGGCCGGCTACAACGTGGTGGCGATCCCGCTGGCGGCCGGTGTGCTGCAGCCCTGGGGATTCGTGATGAGCCCCGCTGTCGGCGCCGTGCTCATGTCCGCGAGCACGATCATCGTCGCGGTCAACGCGCAACTGCTTCGCCGAGCGCGGCTCTGACGGACGTCTCTTGGCGCGCTACGGGCGTTTCGATATCAGTGCGCGTCATCGGCAAGCCGTGTAGTTCAAGCGATTCGTCTTGGTTCATCTGCTTACGCTGCGACGCGAGCCGGAGGATTTGCTCTTTCGCTCGGCGCGTGCTAGAGTTGCCGTCCCACAGGACGCACCGACTGGCGAAGCCGATGTCGACTCGCGCGCGTTCGTGATGCGGGCATCTCGCAGTGTGGCGCCGAGCGTGCGGTGCTGCGAGCGGAGGCGACGCTGTGTCAGTGGAACCACGCGGACCGATGGAATTGCTGTCGAGTGGAGCGCCGATCATGGGCACGACCGGTGAACGGCGGTCTCCGCTGCTACCCGCGACCCCTGAAATTGCCGACGGAGACGCGGCACGCCTCAACCTCATCGGCGAATCAGCCGCCTTCCAGCAGTGCGTGCGACAGATCCGGCGCATGGCGGCGTGGGATGCCACGGTCCTCATCGAAGGTGAGACAGGCACCGGCAAGGAGCTCGCGGCCCGCGCCATTCACTACCTGAGCCGCCGGCGCCCCGCGCCGTTCATCCCGCTCAACTGCGGGGCGTGACCCGAAACGCTCGTGGAATCGCAGCTGTTCGGACACACGCGGGGCGCCTTCACGGACGCGCGTGAGACGCGCGCCGGCTTGATCGCGCAGGCGAGTGGTGGCACCCTGTTCCTCGACGAGGTGGAGGCGATGGGGCCGCGCGCGCAGGTCGCGCTGCTGCGGTTCCTTCAGGACGGCGAGTATCGCCCACTCGGCGGCAGCACGGTGCGCGGCGCGAACGTGCGCGTCATCGCGTCGTCGAACGTGTCGCTGGCCGATCTCGTCGCGCGCGGCGCGTTCCGGTCGGATCTCCTGTTTCGGCTGAACGTTCTCCCGCTGCGTCTGCCAGCCCTGCGCGATCGTGGCACGGACGTGGTCCTGCTCGCACGCACGTTCCTGCGCCGGTTCGTGCGGCACTACGCGCAGGCCTCGCGCGTGCTGGACGACGCGTCGCTGGAGTGGCTGCAACGATATGAGTGGCCAGGGAACGTGCGCGAGCTGGAGAACCTGATCCATCGGCAATTCCTGATGACCGACGGACAGGAGGTCACGCTCGTCCCCTCCACCCCCGACGATCGCGACGCGGTGCGCGCGGCGGACGATGATCCCGTGTCACGCGGCACCTTCGCTGCCGCGAAGCGACGCGCGATTGCCGAATTCGAGCGGCGGTACATCGTCGCGCTGCTGGAGCGCGCGCATGGCAACATCAGCCTCGCCTCGCGCATGTCGGGCAAGGAGCGCAGCCGCCTGGGCAAGCTCGTGAAGAAGTACGGTCTGGAACGTGAGCTGTTCGTGGAGAAGCCGTCCACCGACCGTTGATACGCGCGCCGCAGCGCGCGTCGCGCCACTGAGGCGCTGCGGACCCACCTGATTCTCGCACGACCCACTCGCGTAAGCACTGCACAGGCACGCGCTTGGAAGGCGTGCAGGGTGAAGTTTCCCTATGGCGCGAAGGACCCACCCCATCCTTCATGGCATCCTGTAAAGTGTGGCGGTGCAACGCGTTGCACTTCTGACGGACCGGGCACGTCACGTGCTTCAAGCGAGACCGACCGTGACCCGAGATGGCGATGCCGTGGCATGTCGGAGGATGAGGGGAACACGATTGACCCCGTCGTGCGCGCGCTCCGGCGCTACATCGCCGCACATCCCGGCGCGGCCGATACCGTCGTCGGCATTCAACGCTGGTGGTTGGCGCCCGCGGTGGACGAACCCGTGCCACTCGTCGAGCTCGCGCTCGACCGCTTGATCGAGGAGGGAGTGATGCGCCGAGTGGACATGCAGGACGGCAGTGCGATCTATTCGGCTGCGAAGCACGACCAGCCGTCTCACGCAACGCACGGTCTGGCGTGACGTGGCGAGCTGGAACGCGGTCGCCGCAACAAGCAGGGCCATTCTCGGTCTGCTCGAAGACGCGTATCCACGCGACCTCTTCGGGACGCTCGCGTTCGATCCCGTTCACGCCAGCGACATCGCCGGCGAGGCAAGCATCGCCGACGGCTTCACGCTGTGTCTCTATCGCGTGGGCATCAACATGACGCTGCGCAACCTGCCGCCGAGGCTCGCGGAGGACGGCACGCGCTACAAGCCGTCGCTGCCACTGGACCTGCACTATCTCCTCACCCCGTGGGCCGCCAAGGCCGAAACCCAGCAGCGGTTGCTCGGCTGGGGGATGCGTGCGATCGAGGACAACCCGATCCTCCCCTCCGGTTTGCTGAACAAGTACCTCCGCGAGCCGGATGTCTTTCGCAGCGATGAGTCCGTAGAGCTGGTCTCTGATCCACTCGGCCTCGCGGACTACACCAACCTGTGGGACAAGCTCAAGCCGCGGCTGCAGACGTCCATGACGTACGTCGCGCGGATGGTCCTCATTGATTCCGACCTGGCGCTCCGCGACGGAAGGGCGGTACAGACACGCACGTTCGAGCTCGCCCGCGTGATGCGATGACCGCACCGGCGTACGTCGTCATCGAACAGTTCACGCACGTGACCCCGTTCGGGCTCGGCCTGTGGGATGTGGTCACGAGCGCGCTCGTGAGCGAGGGGCTGTCGGTGCGCATTCGTGCGCTTGCTGGAACGGCGGTCGCCTCGACGACAATCGCGACGGCGACCCGCTCAGGGCTGTTCGCAGCGCACGACCTCCAGCGGCTTCGGGCCTTCGAGTCGGGCAACGAGGGACTGGAGGCATGGGCGATTCCGTCGCCACCGCGGCCGCATTTCATCGAAGTCCGCGACACCGTGGGACGATTCCTGCCGTTCGCGCTCCACCTGTTGCTGCCGACACGCGGACTCGCACTGCCTCCGTGTGCCGACGCGCTGTGGCCGATCGAGCTCTCGTCGCCGCTGGGAATGTCGCCAGCGGCGGCGGTGATGCCGTCGTACGTGCCGCTCTTTTCGACGCCAGCACGCACTGCTCCCGCCGGCCGCGCGACGGTGCGTGCCCGCATCCTCGTGGATGGTGCAAGCGGCGCACCCGCTGCATGGGCGGTACTCGAGCTGCGACACGCGGGGCGCCTGCTGGCGCGCGGGATCGCGGATGCGCGTGGAGAAGTCGCCGCGATGTTCGCCTATCCCGAGCCACCCGACCCACCACCGACGTCGCCCAGTGGTGGTACAGCACCAACGATTCCGCTCTCGCGCCAGTCGTGGCCGATCGAGATCACGGTACGCTACGGCGCAGAACTACCGACGTATCCCGTCGGTGCGCGCGATGCCGTGCCGGATCTGTGTGATGTGTTGCAGCAGCCTACCACGGCGGTATTCACGTCGTCCCCACTCGCCCCCCTCACCGAAGCCACGCTGCGCTACGGCGAGGCGCTGGTCCTCGGCGCGCCGTCCGGCGCTGAGCTCTTCATCCGTCCGGCCTGAGCCGGCCATCACCGGCAGGAGATTCCGATGCCCGAGTACCTCGCACCAGGCGTATACGTCGAAGAGACCTCGTATCGCTCCAAGTCGATCGAGGGGGTGAGCACGACCACCACCGGCTTCATCGGACCAACACGCTATGGCCCGGTGAACGAGGACCCCGAGATCCTCACGAGCCTCGGCGAGTTCGAGCGCACGTATGGTGACGGAGGACGCCTCGCGTATGGGGACACGCGCATGGACAACTTCGTGTGGCATGCCGCGCGCGCGTTCTACACCGAGGGTGGCAAGCGGCTCTACGTATCGCGGACGTTCTTTCCGCTCGCCACGGCGATCGGCAGCCTCGCGGTGGATGGGCATGGTGCGAAGGCGGTGGGCGGCGTCACCTTCCGCGCGCGCTATCCGGGTGCGTACGGAAACGTCACCGTGCGCCTCACCGTTCGATCGGGACGCAACCTGCTCGGCCAGGTGCTCGGCAGCGATGGCGTGGCCAAGGCGACGCTCGGCGCGCTCGGTGCGCGCGATCTCGTGTGGATCCGCGACACCGTGAGCCCGACGACACCGGGCGACGTCTACATGGTGGAACCGGACGCCACGAAGCCGTTCGGCGTGCGATTCAGCGGCGCGGCCGGCAGTCCGATCGCGAGCCCGATCGGTGTGTCGTCGATCTCCGATCTCGTGCCTGATCCAGAGCCGGGGCAGGGCGACTCCGTGCGCGTGGTGACGCTCACCGTCACCGTGCTCGACGACTCCGGACTGCCCGTCGGCATCTGGCCCGACCTGCCGCTCGATCCGGCGCACCGCACCGACGGCGCCGCCGACTCGCTCTTCGCGCTCTTCGATGATCGCCCCGAATCCCGGCAACTCCCGATCGTGCTCGCGCACGAGCCAGGCATGGGGGCGCTGGACGTGCTCTCCGCGCTGTTCGCGAGCTACGACGGCATCACGAACGACTTCGGCGACGGCGATTCCCTCGCCGCGGGTATCACGCGCGACATCGTGCTCGAAGGCGGCAATGACGGGCAGCGCCCGACGTTCGTGGAGTACGAGGGAAAGGCCAACCCCGACTCGCTCACGCGGACGGGACTCAAGCAGTTCGAGGCGCTCGAGGACATCTCGATCATCGCGGCGCCGGGCTCCACGTGGGACTACACGAACTACCGCGACAACGCGAACACGATCATCGGGTTGCTGATCGCACACGCGAGCACCATGCGCTACTGCATTGCGATCATCGACTGCGCGCAGAAGCAGTCGATCAGCGACGTGCGGAAGATGCGCGCCAAGCTCGACTCGAAGTATGCCGCGCTCTATTTCCCGTGGGTCACCGTGATGGACCCGATCACGCGGCGCACGATCACGCTGCCCCCGTCGGGATTCGTCGCCGGCGTGTACGCCCGCAACGACATCACGCGCGCCGTCTACAAGGCGCCGGCCAACGAGGTGGTCAACCTGGCGCTCGGCTTCGAGATGATGCTGAGCAAGGCGCAGCAGGAGGTGCTGAACCCCGAAGGCATCAACTGCTTCCGCTTCTTCGAGGGACGCGGGATGCTCGTGTGGGGCGCGCGCACGATCTCGTCGGATCCGGAATGGAAGTACGTCAACCTCCGGCGGTACTTCGCCTACCTCGAGCACTCGATCGACCGGGGTACGCAGTGGGCGGTGTTCGAGCCGAATGGCGAGCGGCTGTGGGCGAACGTCCGGCGCACCATCGAGGACTTTCTCTTCAACGAGTTCCAGATGGGCGCGCTGCTCGGCGACAAGCCGGAGCAGGCGTACTTCGTCAAGTGTGATCGCACGACGATGAACCAGAACGACCTGGACAACGGGCGACTCGTCTGCCTCATCGGCCTTGCCGCGATCAAGCCCGCCGAGTTCGTGATTTTCCGCATCGGCCAGTGGACTTCGGACCGCAAGGTCTGACCGCGTATTCCTCCAGGAGGACAGGATCATGGCAGTGCTTCGCGACAGACCGTACGTGCAGTTCAACTTCCTCGTCGATCTCGGGACCGGGAACACCGATGGCCCCGAGGCCGGCTTCCAGGAGGTGAGCGGGATCGGCATGGAGGTGACGGTCACCGAGTACCGGACCGGCAACGCGCGCGAAAATAGTGTGCAGAAGATCATGGGGATGAACAAGTCCACCGACGTCACGCTCAAGCGTGGCGTCATCGGGTCGCTGGCCCTGTACCAGTGGCTCAACGACATCCGCAACGGCAACCAGAAGGCACTGCGCAACGTCACCGTACAGTTGCAGAACGAGGATCATACCTCGGTCGTGATGACGTGGAAGCTCCTGCGCGCGCGGCCGGTCAAGGTGACGAACGGTCCGATGAACGCGAAGGGCACTGACGTCGCGATGGAAGAGCTCGTGCTGGCGTACGAGCGACTCGAGATGGAGTGAGGGCCTCCGCACCGTGACCATCCGCACCTCGCGTCCCCTGCCGGGCTTTTCATTCGAGGTGGCAGCGCCCGTCTACGACGACGTGCTGCCGCGGATGGACGTTGCCGTGTTCGCCGGGTTCGCGTCGCGCGGACCGGTGAACGTGCCGGTGCCGGTGGAAGACGTCGCGCAATTCAGCGCGGTGTTCGGCACAGATGCGCCACTCGCGGCTGATGTCGACACGGGTCACGTGGTGCACGCGCAGCTCGGACCGGCAGTGCGACTGTTCTTCGCGAATGGCGGACGCCGCTGCTGGATCATCCGCGTTGCGCGGAACGCGCGGTTGAACGCGCTGCCCGTACCGAGGTTGGTGGCCATGCGGGACCGTCGTGCAGAGGCGCTCGCGCTGCAGGCCGCATCACCGGGGAGCTGGTCTGATGACGTCACTGTATCGGCAAGCCTCACGAGTCAGCGGTATGGCGTGCGCAAATGGGACACTCCGACCGTGATCGAGTTGGAAGGGGTGGGCGAATTGCCGGTCACGGTTGGTGACTTGCTCCGCATTGGCGCGCGCACGGGTGGCCCGGTGTTGTACGCTGGTGTTGCTGAGGTGTCGACTGCGGCGACGAGCTCCACTGCGGCCGGGCGCGTCGCGCTCAAGGCGCGACTCGGTGAGATGCAATGGTGCGACCCAACACGTGAGCCGGTGCAGCGAAGTGGAACGACGCGTGTGGGCGACGCCACGGTGTCGGTGACACTGGTCAGGGCCACGCTGCCCGACGGCGCATTCACGGCTGACGTGCGGCTGGAGCTCGGCACATCGGCAAGGAACGCCCCGCATGCCGGTTCGATGCTGGTCGTGCAATTCGGTGGAGAGACCA
This sequence comes from Gemmatimonadales bacterium, assembly GCA_038322445.1. Classification (GTDB taxonomy): domain Bacteria; phylum Gemmatimonadota; class Gemmatimonadetes; order Gemmatimonadales; family Gemmatimonadaceae; genus AG11. The sequence continues at coordinate 16,405 of JBBQFW010000015.1, read as the reverse complement.
TGCTGTTCGCCGTGCGCGAGGTAGAGCTGTCGCCGCCGTCAGCCTCACCCGCGGCACCGATCGTGGCGTTGCAGGGCGACGCGACCTGGCTGCGGAACAGCGCGCCGAGCGTGATGCCACCGCTCGCCCTGCTGAGCGCCGAGCGTCTGTCGCTCGATGTATGGGCGCGAGGAGGTGACGGCGTGGTGCGGCGCGTCGGGGCGCTGGGGTTGGCGCCCGATCACGCGCGACATGTGGAACAACTCCCCAGTGATGCCGAGCGATACGGTGCAACGGTGCGCACCGACCTCGAAACGTGGCGCGATGCACTTGGCTTCCCTGCCGCCGGCACTGGTACCACGCCACTCTGCATTCCCGTGGGCCTGGGTGCGCTGCCCGCGCCATTCCTTCCCGTCCGCGCGGCGGCCGAAGCGTCGCTCGTGCGCGACGGTCTCGCGCCGTGGGACGCAAGCCTCTTCGGCGACCAAGCGCTGGCGAACAGCGCATCCTCGACGCTGTTGTCTGACGCGGCGTTCATTCGCTACCTGGCGCCGGTGACGCGCGAGCTCGTCGGACTGCACTGCGCACTTGGCGTCGAGGAGGCGACGCTGATTTGCGTTCCAGACGCGGTGCAGCCGGGTTGGGTGGCCGTGGACAAGACGTCGCCGCCGCCGCCCGATGCAACGGCAAGCGATGCGACTGACCCGCGCGACGAGCCCGACTTCATCAATTGCGGCGCGGTGCTGGGCCGAGCTCCGTTTCTGGAAGCGCTCGGACGTGACGCGAGCGGCAGCGTGCAGCTCGACTGGGCAGCGGCGGCCGGCACACGCGAGTTCGAGCTCCAGGAGGCGACGCGCCGCGACTGGGGCGATGCCATCACCGCGTTCCAGGGCGAAGCCTTCGCAGCGACGATCGAATATCGCCCGCCGGGCGACTACTACTACCGCGTGCGCGGCATTGGCGAGCACCCCACCGGGTGGTCGAACGGTGCGGGCGTGCGGCTGTCGGGTGCGGATGGATGGCGCGTGCGTCGCCCAAGTGAGTATCGCGACGACGCCCTGCTGGCCGTGCATCGGATGCTGCTCCGCTGCTGCAACGCGCGGCGCGATGCGATGGCCGTGCTGTCGGTGCCCGTTCACTACCGCGATGACGCGACCATCGCGCACGCCAGGCTGCTCGCCGCGCCAGGCGCGCGAGCGATCCCGCTCGGTGCGAGCGTGGTGCCCGCGCTGGGCTTCGGCGAGGGAGACGCCCTCGGGTTCGCCGCGCTGTATCATGGCTGGCTCGCGGTGCGTGACGACGACGGTGAGGTGCGCAGTGTTGCGCCCGATGGTGTCGCGAGCGGCGTTATTGCGCGGCGCGCCCTCGCCCGCGGCGCATGGCTCGCGCCGGCGAACGAGTCGCTGCGCGGCGTGATCGCGCTGTCGCGTCCGTCGTCGCCGAGCAGGGTGCAGTCGCTCCAGGACGCGGGGATCAACGTCGTGTTGCATGCGCCGCGCGGCTTCACGGTGATGTGCGCGGATACCCTGTCGCCCGATGACGATGTGCGCGCGATCAACGTGCGCCGATTGCTGATCCTGCTCCGGCGGCAGGCGCTGCGGCTCGGCACCACCTACGCGTTCGAGCCGAATGACGACGCGTTTCGTCGCATGGTGCAGCGTGGCTTCGAGGCGATGCTTGCCGGGCTGTTCGAGCGTGGCGCCTTCGCGGGTGATACGACGGCCACGGCCTTTCAGGTGCGCACGGACTCGTCGCTCAACACGAGTGCCGCGGTGGACCAGGGGCGCTTCATCGTGGAGCTGCGCGTGGCACCGGCGCGGCCGCTGACCTTCGTGACGATCCGTCTCGTACAGACGGGCGAGCGACTCACGGTGACCGGAGCGTAACATGGCCAACACCGCCGACGACACCGTCCGCCAGCCATTCACCGGGTTCAACTTCGCGGTGGAGATCAATGTGCCCGGCGTTTCCACCAGGATCTGCAACGCGGCGTTCGCGGAGTGCGACGGCCTCGAGATGACGATGGACGTGAAGACCATCCGCGAAGGCGGAAACAACGCGCGCCAGATACGCCTCACCGGTCCACTCAACTACGGCATCCTCACGCTCAAGCGTGGCATGACGAACAGCTTCGACCTGTGGGACTGGATGACGAGGATGAGCACTGAGCCAGCCCTGCGCGCCGACGCCGAGGTGGCCGTGCTCGCGCCGGACGGCAGTACCGAGCGCGTGCGATTCATCCTGTCGCGTTGCGTGCCCGCAAAGCTCAAGGCGCCGCCGCTCAACGCGAAGGATGGCGGTGTGGCGATCGAGGAGTTCCAGCTCGCGTACGAGTCGCTGACGCTCAAGCGTCCGGAGGGCGCATGACGACCGTCAAGCTGCAGAAGGCCGAGTTGCGCCAGCTCGACGCGGACCTGCGCAACGAAATCAAGCGGGAGAACTGGACCAGGCTCCAGTTCAATCCGGAGACCCTCAAGCTCACGTTCGCGAACCAGATCCAGACGCCGAGCGGTGCCGGCGATCAGAGTGGTACGCCGTCGCGCCAGTTCGTGGGCGCCGGCACCACCAAGCTCGCGCTCACCGTGTACTTCGACGCGAGCGCGCCGCCGGCCGAAGGCGAGGAGGCGGTGGACGACGTCCGCAAGCTCACGCAGAAGGTGGCCTACTACATCACGCCGCAGGAGGAGGACAAGCACTTCATCCCGCCGGCGGTGCGGTTTCTCTGGGGGTCGTTCCAGTTCGACGGCATCGTGGACGGACTGGAGGAGAGCCTCGAGTTCTTCTCGAGCGAGGGCAAGCCGTTGCGCGCAACGATGTCGCTGACGCTATCACAGCAGCGCATCACGAAGTTCACGTTCCGCGACACCGGTGCGGGTGCTGGTCCCGGAAGAGCAGGCGGAATGGCTGGCGGTGCCTCGCCCGGCACGACGCCGCTCGCGCAGGCGACCGCAGGCGCCACCGTGCAGGGGCTGGCCGCGCAGGCCGGGCTCGGCGGCGACTGGCAGGCGATCGCCAGCGCGAATGGCATCGAAAATCCGCGGCAGCTCGCCCCTGGTCAATTGCTCGACCTGAATGTCGGGGTGTCTGCGTCCTTTTCACTCGGAGGCTGAGCGATGGCCGTCGTGATCAATGAGTTCGAGGTCGTGCCCGGTGCGGAGCAGGCACCAACGCAGGCGACCGCACCCGCCACGCCCGCGAAGCTCGATGCCGCACAGCTCGAGCGCGAGCTTGCCGTCCGACATGCGCGCGCGACCCGCGCGCGCGCCTACTAGAGGACCGCGACGCATGGGCTCCGCTGCCGCCTCCTTCGTTGCCTCGCAGCCGACCTTCACGGTCGGCGGCGAGGACAAGCCTGAGCTCTCGTCGCAGCTGCTCGAGCTGACGGTGCGCGAGGATACGCTCGGTCTCTACCGCTGCGAGGCGGAGTTCGGCAACTGGGGAGCCGTGGGTGGCCGGATCGGCTTCCGGTATTTCGATCGCGCACTGCTCGACTTCGGCAAGACGTTCGCGATCACGCTCGGGTCCGTCACGCTGTTCCAGGGACGCGTGATGGGATTGCGCGCGGCTTTCCCCGAAGGAGCGCCACCGCGGGTGATCGTACTCGCCGATGACCGGCTGCAGGATCTCCGGATGACACGGCGCACGCGCAGCTTCGCCGACGCGAGCGATGCCGACATCATGCGCACCATCGCCTCTGACCACTCGCTCTCGGCGGACCTCGATGTGTCCGGTCCGACCCACAGGCATCTCGCGCAGGTGAACCAGAGCGACCTCGCGTTCCTGCGCGAGCGCGCGTCCGCCGTTGACGCGGAAGTGTGGGTGGAGGATACGACGCTGCGCGCAAAGCGGCGCGACGCGCGCGACACCAGCGCGGTGACGCTCACGTGGCAGAACCAGCTGCGCGAGTTTGTGGTGACGGCGGATCTCGCGGCGCAGCGCACGACGGTGGTCGTGAGTGGGTGGGACGTATCCGGGAAGCAGGCGATCAAGTCCGAGGCGACGTCCAGCGCGATCAGCGCAGAACTCGGCAGCCAGACGAGCGGCGTGTCGATCCTGGAGGGGATCGCCGCGCGCCGGGAGAATCTCGCGCATCCGGTGCCGGTGACCGCGAATGAAGGACAGGCGGCGGCGGATGCGTTCTTCCGGATGAGTGCGCGTCGCTTCGTGACCGGTCGTGGGGTGGCCGAGGCGAGCGTCGGCCTGCGGGTGGGGAAGCAGGTGGAGCTCAAGGAGCTCGGCCCGATGTTCAGCGGCAAGTACACCGTGACTGCGGTGCGTCATCGGTTCGATACGGCGCACGGCATCCGCACCGAGTTCGATGTCGAGCGGCCCGGGATCGGGCAGGCGAACTGACGATGTACATCGACAACGCCTTCGAGCAGGTACTCGATTCGCGGATGCCCGAGGGGCTGGGTGGCCGCTGGTATGGCTGCTATCCGGCGCTCGTGTCCGACATCAAGGATCCTGATGGACAGGGACGCGTGAAGGTGACGCTGCCGTGGTCGCCGGATACGGGGAGTGGGCAATACGAAGCGTGGGCCCGGTTGGCGACGATGATGGCCGGCAACAATCGCGGCAGCTGGTTCATCCCCGATGTCAACGACGAAGTGCTCCTGATGTTCGAGGGCGGCGACACGCGGCGGGCGTACGTGGTGGGCGCGCTCTGGAACGGCAGCGATGCGCCCCCTGAGTCGATGGATGGGAGTGGCAACAACTACAAGAAGGTGCTGCGTTCGAAAAACGGGGTGAAGATCACGCTCGACGACCAGGACGGGCAGGAAACCTTCATCTGCGAGACGCCGGGCGGACAGAAGATCACGCTGAAGGATGGTGCCGGTTCGGTGGAGATCGTGGACTCCAACGGGAACTCCATCAAGCTCGAGAGCGCCGGCGTCACCATTACTGCGTCGGCCAAGGTGACGGTGAATGCGAGCCAGGTGGCCGTCTCGGCCGGCATGGTGACGGTGGATGCGGGCATGTCGAAATTCTCTGGCGTGGTGCAAGCGGATACGGTGATCTGCAACAGCATCATCAGCGCTTCGTATACGCCCGGTGCGGGGAATATCTGGTGAGCACCATGGCGAAGCACTCGGTGCTGTGGGCGTCGCCGCAGCCGCTCTGGGGGCGTTTCGGCGCGTTGAATGCCGCGGCATTTACGGCGCTCGACCAGCGGCGCCCGGCGTTGCTGCGTTTTGCGAGCGACGAGTTCATGCAGCAGACCCTGGCGATCCTCGAGAGCGATCCACGCCGGATCGGCGAGACGCTCGCGCGCCCGGAGACGTGGCGCAATCCATCGGGCGACGCGCCGGACCTCGTCGAGCCGGTGCGACTGCCCAAGCGGGCGCGCGGCCTGGCGCGACTGATCACCGGATCGGCGCCGCAGAGTGCTGTCGCGACGACCACGCACGAAGAAAGCACCCCTGTGACCGGGGTAACGCGGACCCTGCCACTCAAGCTCTATCACCCCGCGCACCAACGGCACTATCTCGTCGCGGCCAACCTGGTGTGTGGTGTGCCCGGCTTTCCCGATCGCGGCGTTGCCACCGGCAATGGCGAGCAGGTGTCCTTCATGCTCCGTCGCCTGCTGCCGGAGAGCGATACCGTCGGCGCCGTGGTGCACGAGTATGCGTTCGTGAAGGACGCTCGCGGCCCGCACTGGGAGCGCGTGCCGCGCGCGGAGGACGCAGCGGATCCCTACGCAGCAACGGTGCATGGCGAGGAGTTGCTGCCGCTGTTCCCGCTCAACTTCCGCGACGACGTCGATCATCCGCGCCGGATGCTCTCCGGGCTGATCCCCGTGGGGCGACGCGAGGAATACATGGCCGTGCGCCGGTACGAGACGGCGCTGCCGCCGTCGCCAGCGACGGGCGCCGTGGTGCTCGATCCGGCAAGCGATCCCGCGACACGCAAGTCCGCGCGGAAGGAGCAGTTCAAGCTCGACGTGAGCGAGCCGTGGAAGGCGCTCATTCGCGCGTCGTACAAAGCCGCGGAGCGGATCGCGGCCGCCGACGACGACCGCATCTCCGCGGCGGACCAGCGCACGAAGCGAAAGGCGTCTGCGCTCGCCGTGAACGAGGGCGGCCAGCTACAGTCCTGGCTCATCCTTCTCGATTTCGCCGACTATCTCGCGCATCATGTGCCGATCGTGTGGGCGGCGGTGATGAGCAACGACGCCAATCCATCAGTGAAGGTGGGCGCGTCGCTCTTCACGTGGCTCAACAGCACCACGACCGCGCTCACCGGCAACTGGCAGCTTCCGGCGGTTGCCGGCGTGCCCTACGCGACGACGATGCGCGATGCGCTCAAGCGCATCGGGTCGGCCGGTGTGCGCGAAGGGCTCGAGGGTGCGGAGCGGTCATTCGTGTCGGCCAACGTGCTGGGCGCCGTCCCCACCTGGCCGAAGTTCTACTACCTGCTCGCGGGCGTGCGCGAAACTCCCGCCGGCACGTTCGCCGCGGCAGGCGTGCAGTCGTCACTCGACACGCCCCCGGTGACGATTCCCGCACCGGACGCGCTCGACGTGGAGGCGCTCCCGCAGAACACGCCAGCGGAGCAGGACGCCAAGCTCGTCGACAAGCTCGTGCAGCTCGTGATGGCAGCGATCGACGCGAACGCCACGACATCCACACCGCCAATTCCCTTCGCGGTACAGGTGCGCGACGCGATTGTCAGCACGAAGGGCGACCCCGGCTGGTTCGTGGTGCGCTGTGCGTACGTGCGGTGTGACTGCGGTCCGCTCGAGCCCACCGTGTTGAGCGACCCGAGCCAGCGCTTCCAGCTCGCCAGCTTCTTCGACTCCGATGCGCCGGCGCGCCCGATCCGCATCGCCCTGCCGATCGACACGACAGCGGCCGGCATGCGCAAGCACCAGAAGAACACCGCGTTCGTGATGTCCGACATCCTGTGCGGCCAGGTGAACCGCCTGAAGGGACTCGGCTTCGTCGACCTCGTGCTGTCCGTGCTCCCATGGCCCTTTCACAAGGACCTGGACATCGGCAACGACGGCATTGGCCCATGCAACAGTGCGAGTGGGAACCTCGGGATGATCTGCTCGCTCTCGATCCCCATCATCACGATCTGCGCGCTCATTCTGCTGTTCATGATCGTGCTCGTGCTCGACATCATCTTCAAGTGGATTCCCTGGTTCATCATCTGCTTCCCCTTGCCCGGCTTCAAGGCCAAGAAGGCAACGACATGAATCCAGGCACCCTGTACGGTCGCGGCATCGCCTTTCCGCCGCGCGTCGGCGCCGATGGACGCGTCGCGTGGTCGGAGGGCGAGACCAACGTACGCGAGTCGATCCGCATCATCCTCCTCACCGAGGAGCGCGAGCGGCTCCGGCTCCCCGAGTTCGGTGGCAGCCTGGGTCGATATCTCTTCGAGCCCAACACCGCCACGACGCGCCAACTCATCCGCGACCGCATTCAACGCGCACTCGGCGAATGGGAGGCGCGCATTCGCGTCGAGTCCGTGACGGTCGATGTGGCGGGCCACGACGCGCAGTCCGCGATCGCGACGATCACCTACCGCCTCGTCGCCACGGGAATCGTCGAGCGTGTGAGCCTGTCTGTCTCGCTCGGCGGGAGCTGACCCATGCCGATCACCATTCCCTCCATCGACGACCGCCGCTACCAGGACCTTCGCGACGAAGCACTGCGCCGCATTCCGGTACACAACCCGGAATGGACCAACTTCAACAGGAGCGATCCGGGCGTCACGCTCGTCGAGGTCTTCGCGTTTCTCACCGAGAGCCTGCTCTACCGCGCCAACCAGATCCCCGAGCGCAACCGCCGCAAGTTTCTCAAGCTGCTCGGCGTGCCGCTGCAATCAGCGAGTGCGGCGCGGGGCATCGTGTCGATCGCCAACGAGCGCGGGCCGCTCGAGACCTCCACGCTGCCTACCGGTCTCGAACTCCGCGCCGGCGAGCTGTCGTTCGCGCTCACGCAGGGGCTCGACGTGCTTCCGGTGGAAGGGCGCGTCTACTACAAGCGCGAAGTCACCGATGCATCCGCCACACAGCGCGCATACTACGACCAGCTCTACGCATCGTTCCTGCGTCCGCCGCTGTCGAGTACGGCGCGATTGTACGAGTCGGTCGCGCTGAATGCCGCCGAGGGCATCGATCTCGGCAATGATACGGTCGACGGATCCATCTGGATCGCGCTCGTTGCGCGCAAGGCGGATGTCGCCGGGCTCACGGGGGCGGCGCTCGCCGCCGCGCTCGACGACGTCCGCGAGCGGATCGGCGCGAAGACGCTCACGCTCGGCATCGTTCCCTGGGTCACCGATGCGGCACGCCAACTGACACCGGGTGGCACCGCCAACGCGGAGCGTTCGTCGCAGCTCGAATGTCATATCCCGCTCGTCCCCACGTCAGGCTTGCTCTCGCCAACGGCCAGTGAGCGCGTGCCGAAGTATCTCCCGCTTGCCGTCGTGGGTGAGGACGTGCTGAGGGTTCCCGGCACGGTGCAGGTCACGCTGCCCCCCAGGTCGGGACTCGGACTCTGGACCAATCTCGACCCGCTCGAGGATGGGGTCGGCGACTTTCCCCCGGCGATCGAGGACACCACACTCGCGGCCCGTGTGGTCACGTGGCTGCGCTTCTCCGTGCCCGCGCGCGCGCAGGCGCGCGTGACGTGGGCCGGCATCAATGCTGCGATGGTCGCGCAGCGGGCGCGCGTCGCTGCGGAGCGACTGCCGCAGGGCAGTGGGACACCGGACCAGGTGATGCGCCTCACGCGGCGACCCGTGCTTGCCGACTCGGTGCGCGTCTTCATTACGCGACCGGAAAGCAAGGCACCGGAAGAGTGGACAGTGATCGACGACATCGCGACCGCGGGCGCTGAAGTCCCGGTCGCGGATCCGCGGATGCCGCCCGGCGCCATGCCCGAACGGCCGCGCGCCTCGCGCGTGTTCATGCTCGATGCGGAAGCGGGCGAAATCCGCTTCGGAGACGGGATGCGCGGCGCGCGCCCTCCACTCGGCGCATCCGTGATCGCGGACTATGAGTACAGCGACGGTCGTGCGGGCAATGTGAACGCTGGTGCAATTCGGACCGCACCGCTGCTGCCGCCGGGCTTCACGGTGGCGAATCCCGTGCGCACCTGGGGCGGCGCGGCGGCTGAGACGGTCGATGTCGGCGAGAAGCAGGTGCAGCGCTGGCTACAGCATCGCGACCGATTGGTGAGCGCCGAAGACTTCATCACCATCGCGTGGCGAACACCGGGTGTGGAGATCGGCCGCATCGACGTGATCCCCGCAGCGAGCCCTGAGCTCGGGGCGAATGAGCCGGGCGATGCGCCCGGTGCGGTGACGCTCGTCGTCGCGCCACGCCGGGATGTCGAACAGCCCGACGCGCCACGTCCCGATCGCTTCTTCCTCGATGCGATCTGCGACTGGCTCGATCCGCGAAGGCTCGTGACGACGGAGGTGTTCCTGCGCGGACCGGTCTACAAGAAGATCTGGATCTCCGTCGGCATCGACGTGGCGAGCGAGCGCGGAATCGCCGAGGTGCGGCAGGCGGTCGCGACGACGCTCCGCGTGGCGCTCGCGCCACTGCCTCCCGCGGACGCCGAGAGCGGGCCGGACGCGCTGCTGCCGTTGTTTACGCGGACCGCGAGTGACGTGGCGCGGGGATGGCCACTGCGGAAACCCGTCGTCGCGCTCGAGCTGGCGGCGATTGCGTCACGGGTGCCCGGTGTCACTGCCGTGCGCGACGTGCAGCTCGCTCGCGAAACCGACACCACGGCGCAGGCGACGATCGATATCCGCGGCCTCGAGTTGCCACGCATCGCGGGCATCATGGTCACCGTTGGACCTGCCGTTCCCGTGATGGACCTGCGTGGCGTGCCGGGCGCTGGTGGGCCCGCAACGACCCCTGGTGGCTTCGTGCCCGTGCCTGTCGTACCGGAGGAGTGCTAGGCGATGGACGCCAACCGGTCGCGGTTTCACCTGCTCCTCGGCCCGTCCGACTGGGCGCGCTGCTTCACGGTGTCCGGCAAGCCGTCCTTCGTGCCGGGCGCGGATCAGGTGTACTGGAACGCGCCGCGCAACGAGGTCACGCTCTGGCCGGACACCTTCCGGTTCGGCACGACGCGCGGCGTGGCCCCGCTCACGCCGAAGGATCGGCGTGGCGCAGCGCGCGACCGATTCGGCAACTGGTACTGGATCGCGCCCGATGAACGATCGATCCAGGTCGCGTCATCCGGATCGCAAGAGGTATCGCAGTTCTGGCCGGCCGCGGATAAGTGTGCGCCGGCCGGTGCGGGCGACGGCGGCTTTCGCGCGAGCACCGTCGTGACGTCGTCACCCGCGCTGCTCCGCGGGCTCACGATCACCGAGGACAACTACCTCGTGGCGGGTGTCGTGGACGAGACGGCTGCCGCGCGCGGTGGCCTGGAGATCTTCGACCTCTACTCGGGCGGGCCATCCTCAGAGCGGCACTGGCCGGTGGCCTTCGCGCCATTCGCGATGTCGCCGCGCGCCGGCGGCGGCATCTGGGTGCTCGACGCTGACCAGCGCCGAGTCTGGGAGCTGGACCGCCGCTTCGAGATCGTGACGTCGGGCGATGCAGCGACGACGCCCGCGGAGGCAGGCGCGTTCACAAGCGTCGCGCCGGCGCAGGATGCGCCGCGCGTGACACGCGGCGTCGTTCGCATCGAGCAAGGCTGGCTGGTGTCCGGCACCGGTGCGCTCGTCGACGTGGCTGGACTCGCGGCGGGCGGCGTGCTCGTGCTCGAAGCGGACGACGGCACTGGCTTCGCGCGCGTGCACGGGCTGCGCGGCGGCGTCGCCGTTGGGGCACCGGCATCGGTGCGCTCCATGCGCGAGCACATCGCCGTGGGCGATGGCGACGAGCCGTTCACCTTGCGTGGCCACGCCTTCACGCTCGCGGCGCGTGAGGCCGATGATCCCGCCGAGTGGATTGGCCGACTCCTCATCGTTGGTGTCGATGGGAACCAGGCGTTCGCCTTTGGCGTGCGGACCGATGGCCCGGTGCTCGTGCTCGAAGCGCTGGCGGAGTATTACCCCATGCGCCTCTTCGGTGGGCGCGCGCTCGTCACCGCGGATGGCGCGCCGTGGTACGATTGCGCCGATCAGTGGACGCCCGTCACCGCGCAGCGTCGGCCGCGCTATACGGAGTCGGGGGAGATCTGGACGCCTGTCTTCGACGGCGGCGAGCCGGGTTGCGTGTGGCATCGCCTCATGCTCGATGCGTGTATCCCGAACGGCGCGGCCATGGACGTGTACACGCGCGCCTCCGATGACTGGCATGCGCTCACGCTCACCGATTGGCTGAACGTCGCGGATCGAGAGCGGCTCGAGGCCACCGACGTGCCCTCCGATGGTGAGCTGTTGAACGAGGCCGACCTGTTGCCCTGGCTGCGTGAGCCATCGCCCTACCTGCGAAGTGACGGATCGGAACTCCCGTACGCTCTGCGTGAGAGCGGTGGCGGGCGCGGCACGTGGGAGCTGCTCTTCCAGCGCGCGCGTGGCCGGTTCGTGCAGGTCAAGCTGGTGCTGCGCGGCAACGGACAGAGCACGCCACGCGTTCGTGCCCTGCGCGCCTGGTATCCGCGCTTCTCGTATCTCGACCACTACCTGCCCGCGGTGTACCGCGAGGACGGAGACTCCGCGAGCTTCCTCGACCGTTTCCTCGCGAATCTCGAAGGCACGTTCACGGCGACGGAAGATCGCATCGCCGCGGCGCAGCTCCTGTTCGACGTGAGCACCGCGCCCGGCGAGACGCTCGACTGGCTCGGCCGCTGGTTCGGCGTCGCGCTCGATCCGGCGTGGACGGATGAGCGTCGTCGACTGTTCCTGAACCACGCGATGGAGTTCTTCGCCGCGCGTGGCACGATGCGCGGCCTGCAGATGGCATTGCGACTCGCGCTGGACGAGTGCGTCGATGACCGGATGTTCGAACCGGTGGAGGCGCGCCGCGCGACGCCGGTGCGCATCATCGAGCGCTTCCGCTCGCGACACACGCCGCCGTCGTTGCTCGGCGACGTGCGCACCGCGGTGCCGGGCCCGCAACTCATTGACGCGGCAGCGCAGTGGCGTCCAGTGATGGGCGGAGGCGAGCTGCGTCGCCGTTACGCTGAAGCGCTCTCCCTTCCCGCAACCGCGGACTTTCCGCTCGTGAGCCCCGCGTCGAGCACCGACTGGCGCGACTTCGCACAGCGTGCGCTCGGCTTCATTCCACAGCTCGCGACGGCGGAGCGTCGCGCGTGGCAGCGCTGGGCGAGGCAACGGTATCACGAAAGCCTCGCGGAACAGCGCGCGGAGCAGGGGGAAGGCAGCACGTTCGCCGGTTTGCGCGTTCCCCTCAGCGAGCCGACCGGTGCCGCGGGCATCACCTGGCGCGCGTATCTCGCGAGCGCGCCGACGGTGAACCGCGGACGCTGGCAGGATTTCCTCGCGCGTCGCTACCGCAGCGTGAGCGCACTCACGGCCGCGTGGCGTACGTCCTGGACCGCGTTCTCGAACATCCCGCTGCCCGACCAACTGCCGCCCGACGGGCCCGCACTCGCCGACTGGTTCGAGTTCGAGGGAACCGTGATGGCTATGCATGGCACGGCACACCGCTTCACCGTGATGCTGCCCGTTCCGGTGAAGCACAGCACGGATACTCCAGCACAGCAGCGCCGGCTCGCACTGGCGAAGGCAGTGCTCGAGCTGGAGAAGCCGGCGCACACCGTATTCGACATCCGATTCTACTGGTCCATGTTCCGCGTGGGCGAAGCCCGGCTGGGCGACGACACGCTGATCGATCTCGGTAGCCGGGCGCCGGCCCTGATGGGGCCGATGGTGCTCGGCGAAGGACATCTCGCGGAAGTGTTCCTCTCCGCGTCTCCCGGCGCCGATGCGCCATCGCGCCTGCAGATCGGGCGCGACCGCGTGGGACGCTCGGCCCGACTGGGCGGACCGTGACCATGCGCGCATTCACGCGACCATACCCTCCGGCCGGCATGACACCATGACGAGCGCATTCGCAGCCCCCGCCCCCGACCTCGCGTCGCCCGATTCCACCAAGCGCGTGAAGTACACGCTGGGGATGATCCTCGGCGCCGATGACTTCGAGCAGGAGCACGCGTGGCTGGAGGGTCGCGATCGGTGGCTCGCGCGCGACCTGATCGGTTACGGCACTGCGAATGGACTCCAGGTGACCGTGCGTCAGGACGCGGGGACCGAGCCGCTCGTGCAGGTGTCGTGCGGCACCGCCATCACACCGCGTGGGGACCTCGTTCGGGTAACGCCGGCGCAGTGTGCGCCGCTGGACAGCTGGTTGTTGAGCCACGCCGCCGACGTGAGCGCGCGGCTGCCGTCGTCGCCGCCGTCGTCGTTGCCGCTGTACGTCGTGCTCTGCTACGACACCTGCGAGACGGACGCACGGCCGATACCGGGAGAGCCGTGCCGCAGCGAGGCCGACACGATGGCGCCGGCACGCATCGCGGATGCCTTTCGCCTCGAGTTGCGCCTCGACGCACCAGTCCACGACGAGGAGCGCGCGGTTCGGCAATTCGTCCAATGGGCCACCGACACCGTGGAGATCGGGGACGGCCCGACCACCGGGAGCGTCGACGATTTTCTCGCGCTGCTGCGCGATGCGGCGCGCATCTCTTCGCCGACGTCGCCTCCGAGCTCGCCGCCGAGCGGGCCGCCGTCGCCCGATTTCGATCCGGTGTCGCCGTACGAGCGCTTCGCCATCAACCGCAACGATGCGTGCGAGTACCTGCGCGCGGCGCTGCGCGTGTGGACGACCGAGTTGCGTCCGCTGTGGCACGAGGAGTTTGGCGCGTGTCAGTGCTCCGGCCAGACCACGCCGACGCCAGCCGCGCCGGAAGCCTGCCTCCTCCTCGCGCGACTCGATGTGACGCTGGCGGCCGACGGCCGAGTGGATGCTGCGGTTCCTGTCGATGTCATCGAGGATGAGCGACCGATACTCACCCACCTTCGCATGCTGCAGGAGTGGATGTCGTGTGGGCCGGGCGAGGCCGGAAGTGGCGGTGGTGTTGGACCACGCGGTCCCCGGGGCGATCAAGGCCTCGTCGGCGAGCAGGGTGTGCGCGGCGACCGCGGGCCCGTCGGCGATTTCGGAGCTGTCGGGGCGACTGGCGCGACTGGCGCGACTGGCGCGACCGGCGCGACTGGCGTTCAGGGCCCCGCTGGACCTGACGGCGCTGTTGGTCCTGACGGGCCGGTCGGTTCCGCTGGGCCCATCGGGCCCGCAGGTGCGACCGGTGCAACGGGCGCGACCGGAGCTGCCGGGCCACAGGGCGCGCCCGGCACTGATGGCGCCGTCGGATTGACCGGCCCGCAGGGCCCCGCCGGCGTACAGGGCGACGCAGGTCCGGCGGGACCGACCGGTGCTGCCGGTCCTCAGGGCGATGCCGGCGTTGCGGGGCCCGCTGGCGCTGCGGGACCGCAGGGTGATGCCGGAGTGGCCGGGCCGATAGGCGCCGCTGGCCCTGCCGGAGAGGCGGGCTCGGTGGGCGTGCAGGGGCCGGCGGGTGTTCCCGGCGCGGCCGGAGCGACGGGCGCCCAGGGAGTCGACGGAGCGCCAGGCCAAGCCGGGCCGCAAGGACCCTCGGGACCAGCAGGTCCGCAGGGTGCGCCCGGAGTACAGGGGGTGCCTGGTCCGCAGGGGTTGCCGGGTCCGCAGGGCACACCCGGACCCGACGGCAAGCCCGGCGCTCAAGGTATCGCCGGCGCGCCAGGCGCCGCTGGTGCTGTCGGCGCCGACGGCGCTCGCGGGGCGACGGGAGCACAAGGAGCACAGGGGCTCCCAGGCGCACAAGGGGCGCAGGGGGTTCAAGGGGCCCAGGGGCTGTCAGGACCACAGGGGCCAGTGGGCGATCCCGCCGTGCTCCAGGGACAGTTCGTCGAGACCGCGCCCGGCGCCGGTCGCTATGCGATCGTGGCCGGCGGCGAGATCGGCGTTGGCGCGTTCACGGGCTACAACGGACTGAGCGTCGTGTCGGTGACTCCGAGTGGCGTTTTCACCATTCGCTACAACACGCTCGACGATGACCTGAAGGCAAAGGCTCGGCTCGTGGTGAAGGTGACGCCCGTGTTCAATCCGGGACTCAAGTCCATGCTGCTGGCGAACTACGTCGGCGTCAGCAACGCCGGGATTGTCGTGCGCGTGACCCCGGTGCCCCAGGTCACCATGTCGCAGGACCAGTGGAACATCGCGAGGCTCATGGTCGAGGTCAGCAAGTTCACTCCGGCTGGGTGAGGCAATCGGCGATGACGCATTCCAGGAGCGTGCCATGAGCACCGTCAACCTGCTGCAGCCGATTCTCGATGGGGGCGTGCAGCGCAACAACTTCTTCAACGGTCGCCTCCTCTCTGCCGAGGATCTGCGCGCGGAGCAGGACGCGAATCGCGCGCAGCGCAGCCAGCTCACCCAGGCACTCGGCGATGGCGTCGCATCCGGCCTCGAGGTGAGCATCATCAGCGCAACCGCGCGCACCGTGCGCGTTCGCGGCGGCCTGGCGATCAACCGTCGGCTCGATCTCCTCTCGCTCGCCGATGATACCGATGTCACGCTCGTCCCCACGCCGCCGTCAGCCACGGCGAATGGGTCGGGCGTCTTCGGCGAATGCGAGCCGCCGCGCGCGAGCATCGCCTACACGGGTGCAGGCGTCTACGTCCTCGTCGGCGCGCCGGCGTCGGGATACTCGGGGTCGGCGCTGATCAGCGACGTGAACACGACGTCCGCCGGGCGCGGCACCTGTGGCGCGCGATTCAGCGTCGAAGGGTTTCGCTTCCGCCTTGTCCCCATGGAGCTGATGCAGTTGAGCGGTCTCGACGCTCCGCTGGTGTCGCGCATCGCGTCGTTGCTCCCACCGTCCACGACCGGCGCCCGCGAACGGCTGCGCAACGCGCTCACGCATCTCTGCCTCGGCACGCAGGCCATCAACGACTACTTCCTCGATCCACTCGGCCCCAACGGGCGCGAGACCACATGGGCAGGATGGGGTGCACTCGACGCGATGCGCGCTCGCGGGGACCTCACCGACTGCGACGTGCCGCTCGCGCTCGTCGTACTCACGAGCACCGGGATAAGCCTCGTCGACCACTGGAGTGTGCGACGGAAGCTCGTGGGCGCGGGCAGCATCTCCACGTGGCGCGGTGTCGCAGGGCCACGTCGCATGCGTGACGCAGAAGCCGCGTTCCTTCAATTCCAGTCGCAGCTGGAGATCGTACGATCGCTCGAACCATCCGCGTCGATCGCCGCGCCCAGCTACTTCGAGCTCCTGCCGCCCGCCGGCTGGCTCCCGACCGACGGCGCGGGATTCAACTGGAAGACCTTCCTGGGCACGCACGCGCCGAACGCGGTCACCCCGGTCGACGCGGCGCTGGTGCGCGGCATCATCGAACGCTCCTGGCTCGACGATCCGTTCGCGCTCGCCACCGC
>JBBQFW010000014.1:0-28578 GCA_038322445.1 Gemmatimonadales bacterium | reverse complement strand
TCGTAGGCGGCGCCCATGGCGCCGAGTGACTCGCGCCACTCGGTGATGACCTCCTGCACGGTCGCGCGATACGCGACGCGCACGTCTTCGGCGGCAGCGGCCACGGCGAGCTGAGACTCGGGGTCGGTGAACTGCGCTTCGCCGGTCATCCGGAAATCCAGCTCGGCCGGGTCCACGACGTGGAAGACGATGACGTCATGTCCAGCGGCGCGCAGTCCGCGCAGCGCCGTGAGCGCGGGTGCGGGATCGACGAGCAGGTCAGTGACCAGCAGCACCATGCCGCGCCTGGTGACGAGGCGCGCGGCCTGGTTGAGCGCCGTCGCGAGGTCGGACGCGCGACCGCCCGCGCGCTCGGCGAGTGCGGCGATGAGGCGGCGCCATTGCGTGGATCGCGCCCGCGGCGGGACGCTGGTGCGCACCATGTCGTCGAATCGGATCAGGCCCACCGCGTCGCGCTGTCGCAGCAGCAGGAGCGCCATGGCGGCGCTGAGCTGCTCACCATAGAGGCGCTTGGTGAGGAGGGCTGGGGAGGAGCGCCACTCCATGGAGCGGGAGACGTCGAGCACGACGGTGGCGCGGAGGTTGGTTTCCTCCTCGTACTGCTTGACGACCCAGCGGTCGGCACGCGCGGCGATTTTCCAGTCGACGTAGCGGAGATCGTCGCCGGGTTGGTAGGGACGGAAATCGGCGAACTCCACCGAGAACCCCTTGCGAGGCGACCGGTGCAGTCCGCTGAGGAAGCCATCGACGATCCAGCGCGCGACGACTTCGATGTGACCCAGGCTGGCCAGCGCGGCAGGATCGAATTGATCCGCGCGGGGAGACGCCTCCATGCACGCGGAAACTAATCCGGGTCTGACAGTCTGACAGTCTGACCCGGCGAGCGGCTTCGCCGCCGCCTCGTCTGACAGCGGGTCAACTGAAGTCTGACGGCTCTCACACGGTCGACGCGCTCGGGCGAGGCTTTCTCTCGCGAAAGGTGATTGTCAGACGGGACAGCATTCGCTTCATCCCAGTCACTAGCTCCAGGCTCGCCGTCACGTCATCTGATCCAACGTACCCGAGGTCGATAGTGAGCTCGCATTGGAATTCCAGCTCACTGGCCGAGCCCAACGCGATGTGGAGGTAGCCCATCAACTCCTTGTCGCCTCTCCTGCCGCAGCCCTCAGCGATGTTGGAGCCAATAGAGACCGCTGCCCGGCGCATCTGGGACGTGAGGCCGAATCGCTCGTCGCCGGGAAACGCGGCGGTGATCAGATAGACCGCCCTCGCGAGCTCGAGGGCCTTGGCGTAGACGTGGAGGTTCTTGGCGCCTTGCATGTCGACGAAGCTGTCACGCCGTTCTGAAAATGGCGTCACCATTTCGACTGCGGCGCGGACCGCCAAACCGCACGAGCTGTCAGACATTCAGTTGACCCGCTGTCAGACGAGGCGGCGGCGGAGCCGGGGCAGACTGTCCGACTATATTACAGGGCTGCCACCCAAGCCCGTAATTAATGAAGCTCGACCATATCCGAAACTTCTGCATCGTCGCACATATCGACCACGGCAAGTCTACCCTTGCCGACCGGCTCATCGAGGAGACGGGGATGTTGCAGAAGCGTGAAATGAAGGCGCAGGTGCTCGACACCCTGGACCTCGAACGCGAGCGCGGCATCACGATCAAGTTGAACGCGGTTCGGATGACATACGCCGCGGACAATGGGCAGGAGTACGAGCTCAATTTGATTGATACGCCGGGGCACGTGGACTTCACGTACGAGGTGTCGCGCTCGCTCGCGGCATGCGAGGGCGCGGTGCTGGTGGTCGACGCGTCGCAGGGCATCCAGGCGCAGACGCTGTCGAACCTGTTCCTCGCGATGGACGCGGGGCTCGAGATCATCCCGATCCTCAACAAGATCGACCTGCCTGGCGCGGAGCCCGACCGCCGCGCCCAGGAAGTGTCGGACCTGCTCGGTGTGGATCCGGACTCGATCCTCCGCGTGAGCGCGAAGGCCGGGATCGGCATCCGCGACCTGCTCGAGGCGGTGGTCGCGACCGTGCCCGCACCGGTCGGCGATGACCAGGCGCCGCTGCGCGCGCTGATCTACGACTCGTACTACGACAAGTATCGCGGCGCCATCCCGAGTGTGCGGGTCGTGGACGGCGTGCTGCGCAAGGGCACGAAGATCACGTTCGGCGCGTCGGAATCCGTGTACGAGGTCGACGAGGTGGGTTACAACCAGCTCCGCCAGGTGCAGACCGAGTCGCTCGGCCCGGGCGAGGTGGGCTACGTCGTCGCGAGTGTGCGCTCGGTCAGCGAGACGCGTGCGGGCGACACCATCTTCGACGCGAACAATCGCGCGGCCGAGGCGTTGCCGGGTTATCAGGAAGTGCGCTCGTTCGTGTTCGCGGGCATGTACCCGACTGACACGCAGCAGTACGAGACCCTGCGCGACGCGCTCGAGAAGTTGAAACTCAACGATGCATCGCTGAACTACCAGCCGGAAACATCCACCGCGCTCGGCTTCGGTTTCCGCTGCGGATTTCTCGGCCTGCTGCACATGGAGATCGTGCAGGAGCGCCTCACGCGCGAGTTCGACCTCGACCTCGTGCAGACGGTGCCGAGCGTGGAGTACAAGGTCTACAAGACCGACGGGACGATGGAGCTGGTCGAGAACCCGGCGCTGATGCCGAACACGGCGGTGATCGACCGGATCGAGGAGCCGTACGTGAAGGCGCGCATCATGGCGCCGTCGGACTACATCGGGCCGATCATGACGCTCGGCACCGAGCGGCGCGGTGTCTACAAGAACATGACGTACCTCGACCAGCAGCGGGTCGAATTCGATTGGGAATTTCCACTCGGCGAGATCATCCTCGACTTCTTCGATCGACTGAAGTCGATCTCGCGAGGCTACGCGTCGCTGGACTACGAGATGCTCGAGTATCGCGCGAGCGACCTCGTGCGACTCGACATGCTGATCAACGGCGATCCGATCGACGCGTTCAGTGTCATCTGTCACACGGACAAGGCGTACGATTGGGGGCGCAAGATCGCGGACAAGCTCAAGGAGCTCATTCCGCGCCAGCTCTTCGAGGTCATCATCCAGGCGGCCATTGGCACGAAGGTGATTGCGCGCCAGACGGTGAAGGCGGTGCGCAAGGACGTGCTCGCGAAGTGCTACGGCGGCGACATCAGCCGGAAGCGCAAGCTTCTCGAGAAGCAGAAGGAGGGCAAGAAGCGCATGAAGCAGGTCGGCTCCGTCGAGATTCCGCAGGAGGCATTTCTCGCGGTTCTCCAGGTCGACTAGCAGCGTTCGGCGGCGATGCCCTCTTCGCTCGTCATCCAGACGTCGTTCCTGGGCGATACGGTGCTCACAACGCCGCTGCTCGTGCAACTCGCGCGGCGCGGTGCGGTGGACGTGGTCGTCACACCGGCGTCGGCGGCGCTCCTGGCGAACCATCCGGCCGTGCGCCGCATCATCGTGTACGACAAGCGCGGCGCCGATCGCGGGCTGCGCGGATTCCTGTCCCTGGGTAAACAGCTCCGGGGGGCGCGGTATGACGTCGCGTATCTGGCGCAGGGGTCGTTACGGAGCGGCGCACTCGCCCTGCTTGCGCAGGTTCCGTCACGCATCGGCTTCGATTCGTCCGCCGGCCGCTGGTTCTACACGAAGCGGGTGGCGTATCGCGAGGACCTGCATCACGCCGCGCGCCTGCTCCGGCTCGCGCGGCCCAATGGACGCGCCGCGACGCTCGATGAGCTGAAGCCATCACTGTTTCCCGGTGACGCGGAGCGGGCCGCCGTTGATGCGTTGCTCCGCGAGGCCGGCGTTGGCAGTGACGAGCCACTCGTGGCGATGGCACCGGGCAGTGTGTGGGGCACGAAGCGGTGGCCGTACTATCCGGAGCTTGCCACGCTGCTGGCGTCCAGGGCTCGCGTCGTCGTGATCGGCGGTGCGGAGGACCAGGCGCTCGCAAACGCGATCGTCGCGGCCGCACCGGAGGCCGTGAGTGCAACCGGCAAGCTGTCATTGCTTGCCTCCGCCGAGCTGATCTCACGGGCCGCGGTGATCGTGACGAACGACTCGGCGCCACTGCACCTCGCGTCCGCGATGGGAACGCCCACGGTCGCGATCTTCGGCCCAACGGTGCCGGCGTTCGGGTTCGGTCCGCTGGCGCCCGAATCGGTCGTGGTGGGCAAGGACGAACTGCCGTGTCGGCCGTGCGATCGTCACGGGCCGGAGCGCTGTCCACTTGGCCACCACCAATGCATGCGCGAGCTCGACGTGACGGACATCGCAGCGCTCGTGGAGCCGCATCTGGCGGAGGCATAGCCGGCAACCGGTACGCTGGCGGCAGGGCGGCGCGCAAGCCATTTCGAGCCGCACGCCGACGCCCTAAGTTGTTGCATGACTGAACGCGAGCAATACATCGTCGGCGTCGATCTCGGCGGCACGAACATCGTCGCCGGCGCCATGACGTCGGATGGAACCCGCCATCTCGCGATGCGCAGTATTCCCACCAATGCGTTCGTGGGCGACGAGGGTGTCGCCGAGCGGATCGTGGCGCTCGTCGAGGCCGTGATCCTCGAATCCATGGAGCAGACCGACTGCGCGCGTGGCGATTTCATCGGCATCGGCGTCGGCGCGCCCGGCCCCCTCGATCGCGAGCACGGCATCGTGCTGGTCGCGCCGAATCTCGGCTGGAAGGATTTTCCGCTGGCGCCGCGCATCCAGTCACGACTGAACCTGCCCACGACGCTCGACAACGACGCGAACTGCGCGACGTTCGGCGAGTGGTGGCAGGGTGCGGCACGCGGCGGCCGCAATGTCGTTGGCCTGACGATCGGCACGGGCATCGGTGGTGGGCTGATCCTGAACGGCGCCCTGTATCACGGCTCGTCGGACATGGCGGGCGAGGTGGGACACACGACCATCGACCTCAATGGTCGTCACTGCAAGTGCGGCAACTACGGCTGTCTCGAGGCGTATGCGAGTGCGCCGGCGATCGCGACGCGTGCACGGGAGGTCCTCGTGCGCGAGGACGGCCAGTCAGTCATTCCGTCGATGGTCGACGGCGACTTCGAGAACATCACGGCGCGCGTCGTCTATGATGCGGCCAAGGCGGGCGACCCCATCGCCAGCGAGATCGTGAAGGATACGGCGCGCTATCTGGGCGCGGGCGTCGCGAACCTGCTCAACATCTTCAATCCCGACACCGTGGTGCTGGCGGGCGGCGTGGCGGAAGCGGGCGACGCGCTCTTCGTGCCGCTGCGCGCCGAGGTGCGTCGTCGCGCGTTCAGCCCGGCGGTGAAAGCGGTAAGGATCGTGCCGGGCACGCTGCCGGGTACCGCCGGCGTCGTCGGTGCCGTCGCCAGCTTCAAGCAGCAGTATCTCGGCGGCGTGTGACGGCGCGCTTCCTACCGCTGGGGCAAGAGCATTTACCACGGAGGTCACAGCGGTCACAGAGGAGCGTCCCTGGGATCCGCGCTTCTATCGGCCTCCGGCAGTTCTCTGTGCACTCTGTGTCCTCCGTGGTTCATTCGTCCGCTGTTTACGCTTTGTGCCGCTCTGGACGCAACGCGTGACGCCGACGAAGAAGAAGCGCGTGGGCGTGATCGGTTCGTTCGTCTGGGACGTCATTCATGGACGCGATGTGCGGAGCGTCCCGGTCGAGGAGTGGGGCGGCATCACGTACACGCTCGCGGGACTCGACGCGGCGCTCCCGGATGACTGGGAGATCGTCCCGGTGCTCAAGATCGGCTACGACCTCGCCGCGCGGGCGCGCGATTTCCTGCGCACGCTGACGCATATCGCCCCCAATGCGGCGCTCGTCGAGGTGCCGTATCCGGGGCATCGCGTCGAGCTGCGCTACCTGGATGATGAGCGGCGGTCGGAGCACCTCAGGGGCGCTATCCCCGCCTGGACGTGGCTCGGACTGAAGCCGCTGCTCGAAGACGCGCGGCTCGACGCGATCTACGTGAACTTCCTGAGCGGCTGGGAGCTCGACCTGGAGACGGCGCAACTCCTCCGACACTATTTTCGCGGCCCCATTCACTGCGACCTGCACATGAAAGTGTGGGCGGTGGAATCGGACGGACTGCGAACGCCGCGGGCGATCCCCCACGTGGCGGAATGGTGTGGCTGCTTCGACTTCCTGCAGATGAATGAGGAGGAGATGGCCACGCTGGCGCCTGATTCCATGAGTCTGGCGGCCACGGCGCTTGCGGCGGGGGTCTCGACGCTCCTCGTGACGCTCGGAAAGCGCGGGGCCGTGTATGTGGCTGCGCCGGGCTTCGACACGATATGTGATCTTCCTCCTCGTACGGGCCTGTCCACAAGTCCACGTGGTGGAACGGGCGCGCTCGGTGCGGTGCGGACCGCCCTCATTCCGGCCGTGACCGTCGCGGGCGCTGGTGATCCGACCGGCTGCGGCGACGTTTACGGTGCGACCTATTTCTCCCGGATGCTCGCCGGTGATAAGTTGAGCGATGCGATGATCGCGGCCGCTCGTGCCGCGGCCCGAAACGTCGAACACCGCGGCGCCAGCGGACTCGCAGCCCACCTGCGCGGAGAACTCAGCCTCTCGTGACCAGCGTCATCACCGTTCCGCCGTCGCTTGACGATCACACGTTCGAGCAGGTGGTGGAGCAGCTCGCGTCCGTGCCGCCAGACGCCAAGCTGCTCGTCGACGCCCGGCACACGCGATGGGCATCGCCCTATGGCCTCACCGCGCTGCTGGCGTTGGGGCAATCGCGTGACGACCGCGCGAGCTTTGCCGCACCGGAAGCCGAAGACACCGCGTCGTACTGGGCGCGCACGGGCTTCTTCCGCCACGCGGAGGAGGTCTACGACATCCACGGATCGGTGCCGAAGGGACGCGGGGGCGAGTCGAGCGTACTGCTGGAAATCACGAAGATCGGGAAGAGCGAGGACGTCCACGATGTGGTGGGACGCATCCAGCAGAAGGCCGCGCAGATTCTCTCGAAGGAGCTGAACATCGAGGCGAAGGCCACCGTGGGCTTCGCCATGACGCTGTCGGAAATCTGCCAGAACATCATCGAACATGCCGGGCGCGGCGGGTACGTGGCGGTGCAGGCCTACACCTATCGCAAGCGCCTGGCGAGCCGTCGCGTCGTCGTCATTGCGGTCTGCGATGCGGGACTGGGCTTTCGGCAAACGCTGGAGAGCGCGCCGGGCTTCGTGCGCTCTGATCGCTGGGACGACGCCGCCGCGCTGGAAGCGGCCGTCATCCGCGGCGTGAGTCGTTTCCGTGATCCCGGGCGCGGTCAGGGGCTTGCCGGAGTGCGACGCTACATAGCACGATGGGACGGCAAGGTGAGCGTCCGCAGCGGCACCGCCAGGATCGCTATTGTCCCGAGCTGGGACGACGATGTCCCGCTGACGGAAAAGCTGGCTCCGTTTCCGGGGTCACAGGTTCAAGTCACGATACCCGAGCGGGTCTCCGGGGGCCCGCGATAATGATGCATATCGACCTGAGCTCCGTCCTGCGACAGACCCTGTCGTGCGAGCTCTATTCAAATCTTGTCACGCGTCCGACCGGTGCCGCCGTTCGCACGCAGATCGAAGCCCTGCTGGCGACGGCGCGCGAGCGCTCGCTCACCGTGATCGATTTTTCCCATGTGGGAATGATCGATTTTTCCTGTGCCGACGAAGTCGTCGCGAAGCTGCTGCTGCGCTACGCCGCTGCGGAGCGCGAGGAGCATGAGGCCTATTTCCTCTTTCGCGGCGTCACCGACGATCACTGGGACGCGATCGAGACGGTGCTCGAGCGGCACGGGCTCGCGCTCGTGCTCGAGACGCACGACGGGGCGCGCATCGTGGGCATGGTGAACGACGGCGAGCGCGCCGTGTGGGAGAAGGTGTACGAACTGGGGCGCGCGGGGGCGGTGGATCTCGCCATCGCGCTCGGGTCCCTCCCTGCTGACGCCGAGCGCATGTTGATCGCGCTGCATCGGCGGCGGTTGCTGATGCGGCTCGACGACGGCTACATCGCGGTGGGCGGCCTGGGTGAAGCGCGTGCCTGAGGATGCGCGCAGCCGGGTCCTTCGGGTGGCGACCTTCGTCGGTACGCGGGCAACCGACCCGGAGCGCGGTCCGCAGGTGCGACTCCATTCCGAAGACGCGCGGTCACGCCTGCTCATTGACGGCGAGCTCGCGTGGGTGCAGGGCCCCCGTCGGCAGGAACTGGCCACGGTGATCGTGGACGACGCGGTGCGTCGCGGTGACTGCGGACTTCGCGACGTGGCCGGCGCGAGCGTCTCGGAGCTGGTGCGTGTCACCAAGCCGGACCTCGACTCGCACACGCGTCGCGGGTTCTTCGCCTGACGCGGCGTCCTTCCCCGCCCCCCATGCCCTCATCGCGGCGTCCGCGCGAGCTCGCGCTCTCCACCCTGGCGCTTCACGCTGGCGAAGCCGCGCACGAGGTCGATAGCCCCGTCGTGACACCGCTCTTCCAGAGCGTGAATTACATCATGGAGGCGGGTGGCGGCGGCACCCTCCGCTATCCTGGTTACGGCAACGCGCCCAACGCCGAGATCGTTCAAGCGCGCCTCGCGGCGCTCGATCGCGCGGAGGCGTGTCTCGTGCTCGCGAGCGGTATGGGGGCAACGGCCTGCGCGCTGCTCGCGCTGCTGCGCCCGGGCGACCACGTGCTGGCGAGCCGCAGTCTCTATGGTGGGACGCAGGAGCTGCTCACGCGCGAGTTCGCATCACTCGGCATCAACGTGACGCTCGTGAACCCGCATGAATCGCGTGCATGGCGCCGAGGGCTGCGAAAGGAAACCCGTGTGCTCTTCCTCGAATCGCCCGTGAATCCGTCGTGTCGCGTGGTGGACATGCGTCCGCTCAGCTATCTCGCCCACGAGAACGGCCTCGCACTCGTGGTCGATTCGACGTTCGCGAGCCCGGTGAACTTCCGGCCCCTGGAACATGGCGCCGACGTGGTCATTCATTCAGCGACGAAGTTCCTCAACGGCCACCACGACGTCCTGGGTGGTGCGGTGCTCGGCACGGCCTCGTACATCGACGAAGTCCGGCGCAAGATGATATTGTGGGGACAGTCGCCGGATCCCTTCGCGTGCTGGATGCTCGAGCGTGGCCTCAAGACACTCGACGTGCGCGTGAAGCGCCAGAACGAGAACGCCATGGCCATTGCGACGTGGGCCGAGGACCGGAAGGAGGTCAAGGTCGTGCACTATCCCGGCCTGGCGAGCCATCCCGACCACGTGGTGGCCGTGCATCACATGGATGGGTTTGGCGGAATGCTCGGACTCGAGCTGACGGGCGGAGCGCGCGCGGCCGAACGCTTCATCCGGAAACTGCGGCTCGTGAGGCACGCCCCGAGCCTCGGTGGTGTAGACTCCCTCGTGTGCGAGCCACGCTTCACGTCGCACACGCAGTTCACGTCCGACCAGCGCGCGGCGCTGGGCATTCCCGATGGATTCCTCCGCCTGAGCGTGGGCATCGAGGATGCGAGTGACCTGATCGCAGACCTCGAACAAGCGTTACCCTGATGAGCGACCTCATACTGCCGGAGCAGCCGAAAGCCGGCGAACGCCGACGCGTCGAGCGACGCGCGAACGCGAGCATCGCGGAGCTGACGCTGCCGGAGGTACGTCGCATCTTCATCACCGTGCTGCTCGGTGCGGTGGTGGTCGGCCTGTTCCTGTGGATGGTGAAGTCGGTCATCATCGCCGCCATCCTGGGACTCATCATCGGCTTCTACATTCGGCCCTTGCACCTCTGGATTCTTCGCCGTATCGGGCGCGAGACGCCCGCGGCGATCCTGACACTACTCGCCGTGATCCTGCCGGTGCTGGTGGTACTCGCGTACAGCTACAGCGAGTTGGCGGATGTCGTCGGATATGCGAGCGTGCACCAGGACGAGATCGTCGCGAAGGTGGATGCCGCCGTGCAGCGGATTCCCTTCTTCAAGGGCGCAAAATCGGCGGGCGCGCTTGGGCAGGCCGTCGTGGGCGCCACCGCGTATGGCACGCAGCTCCCGCTCA
Organism: Gemmatimonadales bacterium; assembly: GCA_038322445.1. Taxonomy (GTDB): domain Bacteria; phylum Gemmatimonadota; class Gemmatimonadetes; order Gemmatimonadales; family Gemmatimonadaceae; genus AG11. The sequence continues at coordinate 18,563 of JBBQFW010000014.1, read as the reverse complement.
TGATCAAGTCAGCCATCAAGGGTTTCTCGGTGGCCGCGACGATCTTCATGTTCACGGCGTTCTACATCCTGCTCGAGGCCGACAAGGTCGGGAGCTACCTCTCCAGCAAGATTCCGCCGCGGTATGCGGAGCTCCGGCGCGCCCTCGATGTCAACGTCCGAGGCGTGCTGTACGGCGCGATCTACTCGACGCTGCTCACGCAGACCATGAAGTCGATCATCATCCTGCTCATGAACCTCGCGTTCGGGGTGCCGTTGGCCGGCGCCCTCGCGGTCGTATCGTTCATCGTCGGGTTCTTCCCCATCGTCGGGTCGTGGAGCGTGTACGTTCCCGTCGCGATCTGGCTCATCATCTTCCGCGACGCGCTGCCGCAGGCGATCGCGATGGTCGTCATCGGGACGCTGGTGAACACGGTCTTCATCTCCACGTATCTCCGGCCGAAGATCGCCGCCGATCGCTCGCGCGTGCTCAACTTCTACTGGATGTTCGTCGCACTCATTACCGGCGTGTACACGTTCGGCCTCGCGGGCATCCTGCTGGGACCCATCCTCATCGGGCTCCTGAAGGCGATCGTCGATACCGTCACTGCGGGTTCGAGCTGGAAGCTCGTCGAACTCGGCGACGACGAGACGGCGTCGTCGTAGATGCCCGCATGATCCGCTTCACCCACGTCAGCAAGACTTACCCACGCACAGGCACGGCGGTCGACGACGTCTCCCTCCACATCGGCAAGGGCGAGTTCGTGTTCTTCACCGGTCCGAGTGGCGCGGGCAAGACCACGCTGCTCAAGATGGTGTACATGGAGGAGCGGCCGTCGTCCGGCGAGGTGCGCGTGAGCGGCACCAGTTCCGTGACCGCGAAGCATCGCGACGTCGCGCAGATTCGACGCAAGCTCGGCATCGTCTTCCAGGATTTCCGGCTGCTCGACAATCGCACGGCCGAACAGAACATCGCGTTCGCGCTCGAGGTGACCGGCGTACCTCGGCCCCTGATCATCACGAAGGTGGCGCGGGTGCTCACGCAGGTCGGACTCGCGGGCAAGGGCACCGCGTACCCGCGCGAGCTGTCCGGCGGCGAGCAACAGCGGGTGGCGATCGCGCGGGCGCTCGTGAACGACCCGTTCGTGCTCATCGCCGATGAGCCCACCGGCAACCTCGACGACCGCGCCACACGCGGCATCTTCCAGCTGCTGCGGGACATCAACGCCGCGGGCACGGCGGTCATGATGGCGACCCACAATCTCGACCTCATCCGCCGCCAGGAGTATCGCACCATCGAGATGAATCGCGGCGCCGTGGTCTTCGACTCCGGCGAGACGGCGGCGCCGGCGCCTGCAGCGGCACCGCACGACCCATGAAGCGCACGCTTCGCGACGCGCTCATCACGTTCCGTCGCACGCCACTGCTGAGCGCCCTGAGCATCACGACCATCGCATTCTCGCTGTTCGCGTTCGGCCTGTTCGGCCTCGTGGCGCTCAACATCCGCGATGCGCTCGACCGGCTGGAGGATCGCGTGGAGATTCGCGCGTTCGTGGCGGAGGGCACCGCGCCGGAGGCGATGGCGCAGGCGGCCGCCGACATCGCGGCGTACCCCGAGGTGCTCGGCGTCGTGCTCGTCTCGCAGGACGAGGCGCTGGTTCGTGCCAAGAAGGAGCTGGGCGACTTCCGCGACGTGTTCGAGGGCGCGGTGCTTCCGGCGTCGATCGACGTCCGGGTGAAGCCGGGCTACCGCGATCCGGCCACGGTGAAGCGCGTCGCCGCGCGGGTGAAGGCGTTCTCGTTCGTCGATGACATCCGGTATGGCGAAGAGTGGATCGAGAAGCTCTATCGCCTGCGAAACATCGCGGGCATCGCCGGCATCGTGCTCGGTCTCGCGTTTGCGGGCGTGTCCGTCATCATCATCGGCGCCACGATCCGCATGGCCGTGCTCTCGCGCGCCAAGGAGATCTCCATCATGCGGCTCGTTGGCGCAACGGATTCCTACATCCGGCGCCCCTTCCTCATCGAGGGGGTCGCCAAGGGCGTGCTCGGCGGTCTGCTCGCGTTGCTGCTGACGTACGGCGCGCGCTCGCTGATCAACACGTACCTCATCCAGACCGTCTTCTTCGATGCCCGCATCACGTTGCTCGGCCTCCTCTTTGGCGCGATGCTCGGGCTGGTGGGCAGTGCGGTCTCGGTGGGGAGGCATCTACGTCGCATCTGAGGCTGCTGTTCGTCGCATGCCTGGTGGTGCTTCCGCTCGCACTGCCGGCGCAGGCCGCGGACGCGCGCATCCGGGCCCAGCGCGAGGAGCTCGATCGCGTGCGACGCGAGCGGGCATCGCTGGAGCAGCGCATGGCAAACCTGCAGGGCAGCGTCCACGACCTGCGCGACGAGCTGGCGAACCTGGACCGGCAGCGTGCGGCCACGGAGATGCTGCTCAAGACCCTCGATGCGCAGCTGGCCGCGATCACGAATGACGTGGCCGAGGCGACCAACCGCGTGGCGATGGCGGAGGGCGACCTCACCTACCGGCGCTCGGCGCTCTCGAAACGGCTTGTGGACATCTACAAGCGCGGACCGCTGCATGCCACCGAGGCGTTGCTCACCGCGCGTTCGTTCGGCGAGTTGGTGGCCCGGTACAAGTATCTCCATGAGCTCGCCGTGCACGACCGCTCGCTGGTGAAGCGCGTCGAGACCCTGCGCAATGACATCGTTCGCCAGCGCGCCGATCTCGTGAAGCTCCGCGATGCGGTCGAGGAGAATCGCGGCGACAAGCTGCGCGAGGAAGAACGTCTCGCGATCCTTGGACGCATGCGCCAGACGAGCCTGCAGCAGGCGCAGACGTCCACCAGTCAGATCCAGGATCGCCTGGCGCGGATCCGGCAGTCGGAGGCGCGATTGAGCGGCGTGCTGGCGTCGATCGAGGCCGAGCGCCGGCGCACCGCGTCGACGCGGCCGAATGCGCCGCGTGCGGCGACGACGCTGAAGACCACCGACGGCAAGCTGGATTGGCCGGTCGAGGGCACGTTCCTGTTCCGTTTCGGTCGCGTGATCAACCCCAACAACACGACGACGCGCTGGAATGGCGTGGGGATTGCCGCGGCCCTGGGCACGCCGGTGAAGTCCGTGGCACCCGGCTCGGTGGTGAGCGTGGGACAGCTCGGGACCTATGGGCTCACGGTCATTCTCGATCATGGCGGGGGATATTTCTCGATCTATGCGTCGCTCAACTCGGTCCCTTCGTCGCTCAGGAAAGGCACGGTGTTGAGGAAGGGTGACCTGATTGGCACCGTCGGCATCTCCGATCCCGACCTCAAGCCACACCTGCACTTCGAGATTCGCACGCCGCCGAATGGCAACGCGGTGGACCCGGAAAGTTGGCTGCGCGGCGGACGTGGATCGTGATGGTGACGAAGCGCTGCACCGTGTGCGGACGATTCCGGGCGTACGATCCCGACGACGAGTTCTGCATTGGCTGCGGCAACGACACGCTCGAGGACCAGTGCTCGTGCGGGCGGGCCTATGCCTATGCGCTCGCCGAAGGCGGCGACATCCACTGCCCGCGGTGCGGCCGGGTGTTGCGCGGTCCGCCGCTGCTCGACGGCTGATGGCGGCGCGACGAAGGAAGCGGCCAGCGGTGGTGAACACGCTGCTCGGTGCCCATGTGAGCGCGGCCGGTGGCGTGCCCGAGGCGCCGCCGCGCGCGGGTGAGATCGGCGCGCAGGCGCTTCAGCTCTTCACGAAGATGGCCAGTCGCTGGGCGGAGCGAGACTGCGCGGACGAGGAGTGCGTGTCATTTCGCGAGCGCCTCGTGCACGTGGGCGTCGACGCGACCGCGACGATGGCACACGACTCCTACCTGATCAACCTCGCCAGCCCGGATGCGGTGCTGCGCGCGCGGTCGATCGTGTCCTTCACCACCGAGCTGCGTCGCTGCCATGCGCTCGGGCTGAAGTACCTCGTGTCGCATCCTGGCAACTTCATGGACGAGCGCGACGCGGGCATTGCACGCAATGCGGACGCGATCAGCGAATCGCTGGCGGCCGTTCCGGGCGACACGATCCTGTGCCTCGAAACGACCGTGGGTTCCGGCACGTCACTCGGGTCGACGTTCGAGGAGCTGGCGGCGATGATCGACCAGGTGGACGCGGCCCAGCGCCATCGCATTGGCGTCTGCGTCGACACCTGTCACGTGTTTTCCGCCGGCTACGACCTCATCGGCGATTACGAGGGGGTGCTGGCGCACTTCGACGACGTCCTCGGCCTCGATCGACTCAAGGTGATGCACCTCAACGATTCGAAGACCCCCTTCGAGTCCCATCGGGATCGCCATGAGCTGATTGCCGAAGGGTCGCTGGGCGCGCGACCGTTCCAACAGGTGATGAATGACGCGCGCCTCGCCGCCGTCCCGAAGGTGATCGAGACGCCCAAGCTCGACGATCCCGCGACAACGGACCGGCGCATGCTGGATCTCCTGCGGAGCTACATCCTCACGGCGTGATGCCGCGGGCGACGCCTCACGCGAGCGCGTGCCGCTCGATGTCGCCCTCGATCGTCACGCCCCTCACGGCGACGTAGACGTGGCGGTCCGTGACGGACATCTCCCAGGCATTTCGCCGATCGAGATGCTGCACGAGCCCGTCGATCAGCCCCTTGCTGAAGCCATAGAGCTCCAGCTCGGTTGAGCGGTGGATCTTTTCGCCGGCGAGCAGTGCGACGAGGCGGACGGGGTCGCGATGCGTGTAGACGGCGACGCGCGGCGCTGCCTTGCTCGCCTTGTGCAGCCGAGCGGCGTCCGGCGCGCCGACGTCGATCCAGACCTTGAGCGTGCCGGTGAGGTCCCGCACGGACAGCGCGGGGACATCCGGCTCCGCGATGCCCTTCGAGAAGGCAATCCCCTCGGCGTACTCGAGGCAGTAGGCCAGCACCCGTGACAGCAGGAATTCCTCCGTCTCCGACGGTTGCTGTGCCACCTTGAAGGAGAGCGCTTCGTAGACGCCGCGATCGACGTCCGCGAGCTGGATGTCGAAGTTGTAGATGGTTGCCGTGAGTGCCATGCGGCGGAAGTTCGTCGCGTTGGCGACATGACGCAATGCAAACGCGATGGAGGTGTGCGCGAGAACGGCGGACGCAGAATGGCGCAGGCGCCGCAACGCGGCGGCGAGAAGTCAAAGGGGCGAGTCGCATATTCGGCCTACCAAGCCGCCATCCTATGCGCCAGATTCAAGTGATGATACGCCCAGAACACGAGACGCTGGCCAAAGTCGAGGTCCTCGCGGACCTCGAGCCGGTCGTCCACGATTTGATGGTGAAGCACGAGGCGAAGCGCATCCTGTGGTTTCCGCATGAGCTGCTCGACGCCGCCCCCGACACCGATCCGGACGCGCACATCAAGGAGCTGCGGCGGCGCGCGGATGGCATCAGCCTCCCGGCGCGCGTGGCCCTCGCGCTCAACCTCCTGACCGAGGAAGGTCTTCCGCACTTCCATCGCCTGCTCGCGACGTACCTGGGCGGCGACACCTTCTGGTCCAAGTGGACGAACCTGTGGACCGCAGAAGAAGATCGGCACGGCGCCGTGCTGCACGATTACATGCACGACAGCAAGATCCTGAACAACCCGGTGCTCGAGCGTATGCAGTTCGAGTACCTCAAGGCCGGCTTCGAGCCCGCGTGGGACAAGGATCCGTATCGCGTGTTCGTATACACCACGCTGCAGGAGCGTGCCACGCAAGTCAGCCACTCGAATACCGGCAAGCTCGCTGGCAAGTACGAGCCCATGATCGGCACGGTGCTGTCGAACGTCGCCAAGGAAGAAGCGCGTCACTACACGTTCTATCGCACGATCTTCAAGGAAGTGATCGCGCGCGACCCGAACAACGCACTCGCCTCGGCCGCGGAGATCATGCCGTCGATCGAAATGCCGGGCGTGAACATGCCGCACTTCCGCGACATGGCGGATGTCATCCGTCGCGCGGGCATCTACGGGCCGCGCGACTACCTGACAATCGTCGAGGAGCAGATCAAGTTCTGGGCGATCGACACGATCACCGGCCTCAACGAGATGGGCAAGATCGCGCAGGAAAGGATCCTCGGCGTCCCGAAGCGCCTGGAGCGCGTGTCCGACGCCATGGAGAGTCGCACGAAAGCGAAGACCTTCGCGTTTGCCGTGGCCTTCGCGCACGAATTCGAGATGTGATCGCGGTGATGCCCGCGCGCGCGCCGCGTGTTCGCTAGGCGCCCGGAAGCGCTGGCGTCGCACACCGTGGTCCTCGTCGGACTCTCCACCGTAGCGCTCGCCGCGTGTGCGAAGCTCGGCGAGGATGTCTTCTCGAAGGAGACCGCGCCGTTCGATGACCCGATCCGCCATTGGGCGCTCGCGCACCAGAGTGCGATCGGCGACCGGGTGTTCGTTGCGGCATCACGTGCTCTGGCGCGAAAAGCTGCTCGACGACGAGCGCGCGGTGGCGCTCGCGCTGATTCCCGCCACAATCGTCGGCGCGAGCCGCGTGTACCTCGACGCGCACGACGCCATCGATGTGCTCGGTGGATGGGGCCGTGGGCGGCGTCGTGGCCGCGATGCGCGCGATGGTCTACGAGCGCGTCCGCACGCTGACGCGCGCGTTGGGTCAACCCGTGTCATGAGACGGAGGGCATCCACGTCGGAGACGTCGATGCCCTCGCTCATGCATGCCTTCGTCAAAGCCCCACGTTCAGGCGGAATTGCACACTCCGCGGACGTCCCACCGACGCACCGCTGAAGAACGTGCCTTTCAGCAGATAATGGCGATCGAAGAGGTTGTCGACGTAGACCTGCGGCCGTAGCACGGTCTGTCCCACTATGATCGTGTAGCCGGCACTCAGGTTCACGATCGTGCTGGGGTCCACCTTGAACGGCTTGTTGAAATCGGTGAGCCCGGTACCAAACTTCGAACCCGGGATGTCGTTGATGGAGAGACCATTCGTGAGGCCCGAGCCGTAGATCACGGTGCCCGCGACGAAGACCTGATTGGCCGAATAGGTGGCGCTGCCGACCAGTGAGAGCCGTTGGTCGTGGTCAAGGTCGAAGTCACCCGCCGGATCACCTGTTGGAAGAAAGCCGCCTGTAATTGGCGCTACCCCATGCGCGTGAATGAGTGCGGCGTTGAGATAGCCCGAGACGGGGCCGGCTGGGCGTACCTCGAGGATGCCCTCGACACCGTTCACGGACACGGAGTTGATGTTCACGGACGTGACGATCGCCGTGCCCGGGATCGTGGCGTCATCGATTCCTGGTGTGCTCTGCTTGTGATATCCGGACACCTTGGCGACCAGTCCCGCGACGGGGAAGCGATGGACCAGCCCCGCTTCGTAGAAATGATCGCGCTCCGGCAGCGTCGGCTCCGCGGCCGCGCCGAGTGTGGAGTTGGTAATCGTGCGCAACTCTTCGACGTTTGTCGGCACGAAGAGGCGGCCATAGTACGCGTACAGCGTCGTTCCAGCGTCAGGGAAGAGGTTGAGGCGGATGCGTGGGCTGAACTGTGATTGCGTTCCCGCGAATGGCGCGTTGTGCGCGTCATAGCGCGCCCCTGCCCTGATCTCGACCTTCTCCATCGGTGAATACGCGAATTGTGCGTATCCGCCGGCGTCATAACCGGAGAGTGATGAGACGGAGGCTGGGCCAGCCTTCCCCGAGGCGTCCGCCGACTGGAAGTTCTCATTGCCGGTCGTGTGCTGCGTGAGCAATCCCGTCTTGAATTCCAGCTCCGGCGCAAGGTGGGTGAGGAAATCGACCTTGGCCCCAAGCGTTGTGAAACTGCGCGCCTCGCGAAGGTTGTACGGCGTGGTCGTATCGGGATAGAAGACAAACTGCGGAACGTCGCTCGCGCCGGGCGTGTAGTCCAGAGCGCCGTAGCGCAGGAAGAGTCCGGTGAATAGTTCTGACGGCAGTGACTTCGCTCTCCCCTCACCAGAGGGTCCCACCACGTGCGCATCGCCGAGCTGATGGCGCCACCCGAAGTTCAGGAAGCTGTTGATGTCCCGCTGATGATCGTCGAAGTTGGTCGTCTGCGCAGGATCAAATGGCACCTGGAAAGTCGTCCGCGACCAGTTCGCGTCGAGATTCAGCACATCCGAATTGCTCAGCGCATAGGAGAGTTTTCCGAACGTGAACAGGTCCTCGCCGTGATTGTGGACGTTGTTCGGGACGAAGGTCACGGTGTCGAACGCGACCGGCTCGCGACGCATGTCGGTCACCTGCCGCGCCGCTGAGCCGAAGATCCCGAGACGACCCGCATTGGTGCTGAGACTCAGGCTCTGTCCCTGCGCTCCGTAGTTGCCTGCGTAGCTCGCCGCATCCGCATGAAACCCCCCTGATGGAATCTTCGTGGCGACATTCACTACCGCCGCGTTCTTGTTGCCGTACTCGGCGTCCCAACCGCCGGTCTGGAACGTGATTTCGTTCACGACCTGCGGATCGAAGAGCTCGTTGAGGCTGCCCGAGATACCGGCCGGAACGGGCACGCCGTCGACATAGTATGTGTACTCGGCATGCTGGCCACGGATGTGTACCTCGCCGGTCGGAGCGCGGACGGCGCCGGCGATCGACTGCTGCAGGATCTGTGATGTGGTCGCCGTTGGGGCGCCGTGATAGTCGTCCTGCTTGAAGACCTGATCGCCCGTGCGGGTATTCACGGCGAGTGGCGTGGTCGCTTTCACCTCGACCGCGGCGAGATTCAGCGCCACGATGCCGAGCTGGAAGTTGCCGGTCGCCGAATTGACGCCGTCGACGACAACGCTGTGCGCCTGTGCGCGATAGCCAAGCGCGTGTATACCCACGGTGTAGGTGCCCGCGTCGAGGTTATGAGCGCGATAGCGACCGAAGTCATCCGTCGATGTGTTGAAGACGATGCGCGCTCCCTGCGTGATGCTGACCTGCGCATTGCCGACTGGTCGTGCCGAGACGCTGTCGATCACGGTCCCCACGATATCGGAGGATGCGCGCGCGGAGGTTGAGGTAGTCGGAGCGGCGTGAAGCGCGGGACTGAACAGCGCTGCCGCGAGCAGCACGATGAACGTTGCCGCGGGGACGCGCGCAACAGTCGGTCGCGCACGCCTAAAAGACATGGGAGTCATGGGAATTGTCTGAGCAGAGGGATTGACCTGAGCGCACGCCAGGCGCGGCGACGAGTACGCGAGGCGAGCGTGAGCTGACCACGATGGGTCGGGCTCTCGACGAGTTCAGGAAGGCATCCCGAGTGCGGGACGCGAGCTCAGACGGGGGGCGCGCGCTGTGGAGGATCGCCGGCGAGGCGAGTGGGCGTGCACGAGATCTCCCGACGCGCGGGGAGCTCGTTGACGACGGCAGCAATGCTCGTCGGCGCGACCTGACGCGCCGGAGCAGCGCCTGCCGCGACGACACGACAGAGGATGCAGTCTGCCTCGTGCGCACGCGGACATGTCGGAGCCCCATGGGCCTCGACATGGGCATGCGCGCCGCGCGATTCCGATTCAATGCGCGCATCCGCAACCGTCGCGAATGTGGGCACCAGAAGCTGGAGCAGCGCGGCGAATATCCAGCCGAAACGATTGAGGCGCGAGCGTATCATCCTGACCGCATCATACCCTACTCGGCCAGACGGCGCCACGTGCGCATGTGCGGCCACGCCTTCACTGCCCATCCGACACATGGCCAAGCAGCGCATGTGCCAGCCCATGATGACGTTTGCCGGCGAGCAGCGCTGCGGCGAGCACTTGTGCGGAGCTCGGATCCCACGCGTTTCGCTGCAGCTCTGCCACCCGGCGCGGCAATGACTCGATCGCCGCCGCGTACGGAATCACGAGATCGTCGTCGATCGCTGGAGCGCCGGGTGCGTGCCGAGAGATCTCGATCTGCGTGACGAGATGCAGCGCCGCAACGCGTTCGGCGAAGTCGCGCGCCTCGACGATGCGGAGCAGGTGAGGTGCGCAGGCATACGACGCGCTGAAGACGCGTTCACCCGGACAGAGCGTGGCCCATGCCCCGTACCAGAGCTCGGTGCGGGATGCGTCGTCCTCCGTTTCATACAGCGCGACAAGCAGCCGCGCGATATCTTCGGCCGATCCGTGCGCTTGTTGCAGTTCACGCCAGCGCGGGCTCGTGAGGGCGATCGGTTCTGCGATCATCGGACCGTTGCGGCGCCACGGCCCGCGGCGCGACCCGTGGCCCACGCCCAGAGAAAGTTGTAGCCGCCAATGGGCCCGAATGCGTCGAGCACCTCGCCGCACAGGTAGAGTCCCGGGCACCGCCGACTTTCCATCGTGCGCGGATCGATCTCGGCGAGGCTCACGCCGCCGCCGGTGACTTCCGCCTTCTTGTAGCCCTCGTCGGACGTCCACGCGAGCGGGCTGCGCACGAGAGCGTCAATGAGCTGCCGTCGTTCATCGCGCGTCATCTCCGCGAGGGTGCGATCCGCCGGCACGCACGCGCGCGCAATCAGCATGTCCGCGAGGCGATCCGGCAGTTCCGCGCGGATCGCACCGGTGACCGTGCGTCCGCCACGAGGCGCCAGCCGTGACGACCATTCGTCGTCGGTGAGTGGCGCCCAGCGCACCGACAACCGCGCGGGGGTCACGTCCTGGTCCGCGCGGGATCGCACGACGACGTGCGACACGTCGAGCACCGACGGCCCGCTGTAGCCGTGGTGCGTGAAGAGAAATCCGCCGTGCGCAGTCGCCGCGCGCGCGCCGCTCGTGGCCGTGATGTCCACCGTGAGCGACACGCCGGAGAGGGCGGCATACGGTGCCGGCGACGCGAGCACTGGCGTGAGCGCCGCGTAGGTCGGGTGCATGGTGTGGCCGAGTCGTTCGAGCAGGCGCAGGCCTGTGCCGTCGCTGCCAGTCATGGGGACGGAGAGCCCGCCGGTTGCCACGACCAGCGCGTCCGCCTCCACGCGCTGGCCGTCCGCGCACGAGACCAGCCATCGGTGGTTGGCGGCGGTGACGTCGACCACCTCTGTGTCGAACCAGACGTCGGCACCTCGCCGCCGCGCGAGCGACAGCAGTCCGTCACGCACGTCACGCGCCTTGTGCGATGCGGGAAAGAGCTTGCGCGACTCCGGCTCCTCGACGAGCGGCACACCACCCTCGCGCTCGAAGAATGCGACCTGCTCGGCGAGCGGCCAACTCCGCACCATCTTGCGCAGCGTGTTCGGCGAGGAGTCCGTGATGAACCGCGTCTCGTCGAGGACAGACGGCAACACGTTGCACCGGCCGCCCCCACTGATGAGGATCTTGCGCCCGCCGTCTCGCGTCCGCTCCAGCAGCACGACCTCCGCGCCCGCCTCCGCGGCGAAGATCGCCGCCATCATTCCTGCCGCCCCTGCCCCGATCACCACGACGCGTTTCATGCAGTCAACGTCCCTGGTGCGCACGCGAATCGGAAGGCCGCGGCGTCATGGCAGCACGCGCATGAACGACAGGCCCGATGCCCACGTCGCACCCGCACCCCGGGCTGGGGAGAGCCCGAGACGGTCACGCCCGTGGTAGCGCACCATCCTCCACGAGACGTCGTGGCCGTCGTCCCACCGCGCAACCAGGCGTCCGCCCTCGCCAAGACGCCAGGTCCCGCGTGCGGCGAATCCGGCGCACGCGGCACCGCGACATGTGTATGTCCCATCCGGATTCAGCGAGAGCGTATCGACGTCGTATATCCACAGCCCGGTGCCGTTCGCCGTGCCGGCCGCCGACGTGCGCTGGCGCAGCATGCGCGCGCGGAGTGATGGCCACAGGAGCGTCAACGCCGCGCCCAGGAGCAATGCGGCGGCCAGCAGCCGCTGCGGCGCCCGCTGCCTGTTGCAAAGGCCACCCGGCGCCAACGTCGCACCGAGCGCGCCGAGTGCCAGCAGGATGAGAATGGCATAGCCGCCACCGGGGTCTGCCCACATGCGTTCACGTGCTCCATGGGTGGCACCGACTCAAACTTCGAGCTCGTCGCCTTCGCGCGCCACCGCGACGTACAGCACGGGCATGAGGAACACGCTGATGAGCAGTCGCGAAAAGAGGCCGCCCACGATCACGAGAGCAAACGGACGCTGCGAATCCGAACCGACTCCAGTGGAGAAGGCGGCAGGGAGCAGACCGAGTGCCGCCACGAGTCCGGTCATCAGGATGGGCCGGAGGCGCAGCAGTGCCGCCTCGTGCGTGGCGGCTGCGATGCTGCGACCCTGTTGCCGCAGCTCGTTCGCGTACGAGATGAAGACGACCGCCGTCTGCACCGACACGCCGAAGAGCGCGAGAAAACCAATGCCCGACGACACCGAGAACGGCGTGTTCGACAGCCACAGCGCCAGCACGCCACCGAGCGGGGCGGAAAGCAGCACACCGGCCACCGTGATCGCCGGGAACTTGAAGTTGTGGTAGAGGGAGAAGAGGAGCAGGAAGATCAGCGCAAGCGTCACCGGGATCACGAGCTGCAATTGCCCGCGGGAGGCCGTGTACTCCTCGTACTCCCCGCCCCATGCGATGCGATAACCCGAGGGCAGCTTCACCTGGTCGCGCACACGCCGCTGCGCTTCCTGCACCGCACCCGCCAGGTCACGGCCTTCCACCGAATACTGCACGCCGATGTAGCGGGAGTTGTCCTGCCGGTAGATGAACGAGGCGCCGGTATTCACGCCGATCGCCGCCAACTCGCGCAGCGGCACCCGTGCACCCGACGGTGTCGCGACGAGGATGTTGCCGATCTGTTCCGGGGTCTGGCGGTACTGCTCCTTCAGCCGCACGACGAGGTCGAACGTTCGCTCGCCCTGCACGACCTGCGTGGCGGAAGATCCACCAACGGCGGCCTCGATGAGCCCATTCACGTCGGCGACGTTGATCCCGTAGCGCGCAATCTTCGCGCGATCGATGTCGATCGTGAGGCTCGGCTGCCCCAACTCCTGGACCAGCGTCACGTGCGTTATGCCGCGCACGCCGTCGAGCACACGCTTGATCGCCTTGCCGCGCTCCTCGAGCGTGGTGAGGTCGCGGCCGAACAACTTGACGTCGAGTGAGCTCTTCAGGCCCGTCTCTGCTTCATCCACCGCATCCTCGGCGGGCTGCGTGTAGTTGAAGTTCACGCCGGGAAACGCGGACAGCTTCTTGTCGATGGCGTCGATCAACGCCTTCTTCGAGTGATACGCGCCATTCCATTCGTCGTACGGCTTCAGCCCCACGTAGAACTCCGCATTGAAGAAGCCGGTGGGGTTGGTACCGTCGTCCGGACGACCATGCTCGGACGCCACGGTCGTCACCTCCGGGAATGACCGGAGCACGGTGCGGATCTGTGGCACCAGCTTCGACGATTCGTCGAAGGAGATCGTATAGGGCATCGTCGCGCGCACCCACAGCGTACCCTCGTCCAGCTTCGGCATGAACTCCGCGCCAACCCCAGCGAACACCAGGATCGAGAGGACGAAGGACACCAGCGCTCCGCCGATGACGAACCGTGGATGCGCCATGCTCCACGCGAGGCCGTTCTCGTACCGGTCCTGCACCCAGCGATAGAGGCCATTGCGGCGTTCCGTGAGCCCGACCTTCAGCAGCACGGCACAGAGCACGGGAATCACCGTGAGCGTGACGATCAGCGCACCGATGAGCGCGAAGATGGTGGTGTCCGCCATCGGCGTGAACAGTCGGCCCGAGGGACCGGTGAGCACGTAGATGGGGAGAAAGCTCGTCACGATGACACCCACCGCGTACACGATCGGGCGATCGACTTCCGCCGCGGCGGACGCGATTACCTGCCGGATGCCGAGGTGTTCTCGCCCCCGCATGGAAAGCTGCCGATAGATGTTCTCCACCATCACCACTGCGCCGTCGACCAGGATGCCGAAGTCGATCGCGCCAATGGAGAGCAGGTTCGCCGGAATGTGCTTCAGGTCGAGGCAGATGAACGCGAAGAGCAACGACAGCGGAATGGCCGCGGCGACGATGAGCCCCGCGCGGATGTCGTACAGGAAGAAGATCAGGACCACCACCACGAGCACGATGCCGTGCAGCAGGTTGTCGCGTACGGTATGCGTCGTCAACGCAATGAGCTCGCTGCGATCGTAGTACGGACGCACCTTCACGTCGGCGGGGAGGATGCCGTTGTTCAACTGGGCCGTCTTCTGCTCCACGCGCTTGAGCACGGTCTGCGCCTGCTCGCCCACGCGCATGAGGACGATGCCCTCCACGGCGTCGTTCTGGCTCATGAAGCCGAACTGGCCGAGCCTCGGCGGATGTCCGATGACGACGTCCCCCACGTCCTTCACCAGTACCGGCGTGCCGTTCTGCACCTTCAGCACGACGTGACCGATGTCCTCGAGCGTGACGATCCGGCCCAGGCCGCGCACATAGTAGAACTGTCCGCCCTCGGAGTAGAAGCCGCCGCCCGCATTCGCGTTGTTCGCGCCGAGCGCGGTCGCCACGTCGCCAGCAGAGAGGCCGACACCGGCGAGCTTCGTGGGATCGAGCAACACCTGATACTCCATCGTCTCGCCGCCGAGCGACGAGAGGTCTGCGACTCCAGGCACCGAGCGGTACTGCTTGTCGAGTACCCAGTTCTGGAGAACCTTGAGCTCCATGGCCGAGCGGTCAGGGCTCTCCAGTACGTAGCGATACACGAGCCCGGAGGGCGACGTGAGCGCCGTCATGCCCGGCGTGACACCGCTCGGCACGGCAATGTCGGCGATGCGCTGGAAGGCCTGTTGTCGCGCGAAGTAGTTGTCGGTTCCGTCCTCGAACGTGAGGCGCACGTCCGAGAGACCATAGAGCGATACCGAGCGGGATACCCTCAGCTTCGGCAGGCCGCTCATTCCGTTCTCGACCGGAACCGTGATGAGCCGCTCCACCTCCTCGGCGGCATGACCTGGCCACTGCGTGACGATCTCCACCATCGGCGGCGAGATGTCCGGGTATGCGTCCACCGGCAGTCGCGTGAGCGACCACACACCGACCGCGATGATGGCTACGGTCATCAACAGGATCAGGAGCGGCTGCCTGAGCGACGCGCGCACGATGCGGTGCACCATCGACGGCGTCGAGTGCGCCTCGAACTCCTCGGCGATGTTGTCGGTATGGACGTGGCCGGGCGGCCCCGACGCCTGATCGTCGTGCGGGCCCGTCACTGGTTCCCCGCGAATTGGAGAAACAGCGAGCCGTCCACGACGATCCGGTCACCCGACGCCAGCCCCGCCTTCACCTCGTAGCTGTCGCCGACGCGCGCGCCAATGGTGATGGGGCGTCGCGCGAAGTGGTTGTTGGCCTTGGCGACATAGACGAACGGGAGATTCTGGTCGTCGCGCAGCACGGAGGACGCCGGGATCAGCAGCCCGTTGCGCGCCTGCGTCGCCTTGATCGAGACATTCACGAGCATGTCGCGCTTGAGGATGTCGCGCGGATTCGGCGCCACCACGCGCACGGCGGTCGCCTTCGACGAGGGATCCACGAGCGAGCCGACGTACGACACGCGTCCCACGATCGGCGTCGGTTGCGCGGCCGTCACGATCGACGCCTCCTGCCCCGCTGCAACGGCGGCCAGGTCCGACTCGAAGACATTCGCCATCACCCAGACGGTGGACAGGTCCGAGATCGTGAAGCACTGCGTGCTCCCGGCGGTGATGAGTTGGCCCGGGTTGCAGAGCTTCTCCACCACCGTGCCGTCGATGGGCGCGCGAATCACCGCCTCGAGTGCCGAGACCGGACGATTCTCGCGCACCGCGGCAATGCTCCCCGGGTCCACGCCGAGTGCCCGCATCTGCTCGATCGCTGCATCGCGGTCGGCGAGCGCACCGGCCGCGTCGGTCTGCGCCTGTTCCAGTTCGCGGCGCGGAATTGCGTCGTTCTTGAAGAGCTGGTCGTCGAGGTCGGCGATGCGCTGCAGGTTGCGGTAGGCGGACTGCGCCTTCCGATAGGCGGCCGTGGCAATCGCGAAGTCCGGCGACGTCACCATCGCGAGCGGTTCACCACGATGCACCACGCTGCCCGGATTCACGAGGATCTTCGTGATCGGCCCGGACACCGGCGCAAGGACACTGGTGGAACGATCGCCGTTGAAGGCGACGGTGCCCGTGGTGGCAATGGATGAGCGGTACGACGTCATGTCGACGTCCGACATGCGGATGCGCGCGGCCTGTGCGGCCGTCAGCGCGACTTCGTGGGCGCGCGCGCTGGTGTCACTTGCCACGAGCGGGCCGCTCCCGTCCGCAGCGGGTGGGGGCGCGTCCTTCGAGCATGCGGCCATCGTGACGCACGCCACGCATGACATGAAGAGGGCGGATTGCAGACGGGTCGTCATGGATTTCTCCGCGCGTCGAGGCGGGCAAGTGGGGTAGCGGCGGCGCGCTCGAGATCGGCGCGGGCGGAGTTGGCGGCGGCGAGCGCGTTGGCGTATTGCGTCTCCGCGTCGAGGAGATTCCTGCGGGCATCGAGGACGTCGAGCGCAGACGACCCGCCCAACCCGTAGCTGACCGACGCAACCCGGTACGCTTCGCGGGCGGCGGGAAGCAGGGCGTCGCGAATGAACGTGGCCTGGCGTATCGCCGCATCCGCGGCGGCATGGCTCGCACGCACGTCCTGCGACACGGCCGCGCGCGCGTCGCGCATCGTGGCGGTCAACTCCTTCTCACGATGCAGACTCGCCGCGATCTCGCCCTTGGCGTGTTGCCAGTAGAACACCGGCAGCGGAAGCGCGATGCCGGCGGAGAACAGCGCGCCGGAGCCGTCGGGACCGTAGTCGCGCTGTGCGGAGAGTGTGAAGTCGGGGAGCCAGAACTCGCGAGCGAGGCTCGTGCCGGCGTGCGCACCAGCCTGCTGGCTCGCGAGGGATGCGAGCTCTGGTCGCGCATCGAGTGCCGCCTGTTCCAACAGCGCCACGTCGGGAAGTGGCGGCGGAAACGCGAGCGAATCGCGCGGCGTGATCGGCGTACCGAGCGGCTCGCCGATGAGGCGGTCGACCGCATCGGTCGCCGTGACGAGGTCACGTTGCGCCCCGATCAGCTCATTCTCCGATTGCGCCAGTGCCACCTGCGCCCTGAGGACGTCCAGCTTCGCAGCCGTTCCTCCCTGGAAGCGCGCCTGCGTCTTCGCCAGGAAATCGGCCGCAAGTGCGCGACTGGTCCGGAAGATCGCGAGGTGTCGGCCCGCGACCAGCAGCGTGTCGTAGCTCCGCGAGGTCTGTGCGGCCAGCTGCTGGCGCACCCCCACGAACCCGTACTCCGCCGTACGGACATCGGCCGTCGCGATGGTGTTGCGCAACCGGAACTTGTCGGGAAACGGCACCGCAATGCCGAGCGTCGCATTCCGCTGCGCCGCACCGCCGAGGTTCAGCAAGCGGGGCTGGCCATCGAGCGAGTACGAGAAGGCAGGATCGGGAATCGCGATTGCCTGCACGCGCCGAGCGCGCGCCTGGGAGGTCTGCTCGCGCGCGATATCGAGCTGCGGATTGTTCGCGAGCGCCGCCGCGATCGCCGCGTCCCTCGTGAGCACGAGGGAGTCGCGGCGCTGGGCGCCCGGTGCCTGCGCCACGAGCGTGGTGGCATGCACCACCACGACGAGCGCTGCCGTCGAGATTTTCATGGACTCTGATGTGAGGTAAGGCGCCGCCGCGGCACGAGCCGGACAGACGCAGTGCTAGCAGCTCACACGCAGGGTGGCGGTGCCCTCGAGCTATTGGAGACAGACCGCTCCACGCCGCCGGCGACTCTCGCCTCGACGACGTGGGAAATGCGCTGCACCCTGGCGGGCTCTGGAAGCGCTGCGCGCTCCTCCACCCGTCCGTGCATCGACAGCAGGACACATTCGGCGCACGTGCTGGGCTGGTGCCCCGGATGCGCCCTGGTGCGCGGCGCCTCCACGTGCGGATCCATCGGACGATCCTCGCGCCCCTCGGCAATCGGAGCCAGCAGCAACACGAGCTGTGTCACCACGGCCAACGCACGGCCAAGGCGATGCAACCAATGTCTGCGAGTGCGACTGCGGGAGGTGATCGTCATCTAAGCCCTCGTAGCATACCCCATTCATCCCCCATGTGCCAGCCGAGACCTCGGCGCCCTCCACCCCCAAACGCCCGCCCCGCTACCTTTCTCGTCTGCCTATGACCAAACGCGACGAGGCCCTCGACTATCACTCGCGCGGACGACCCGGAAAGATCGCGGTCGTCCCCACGAAGCCGCTGAACAACCAGCGCGACCTTTCGCTTGCGTACTCCCCCGGCGTGGCCGAGCCCTGCCTGGCGATCAAGGACAACCCGGAGGACGTCTACAAGTACACGTCGAAGGGGAACCTTGTTGCCGTCGTCACCAACGGCACCGCCGTCCTGGGACTCGGCAACATCGGCGCCCTCGCCGCCAAGCCGGTCATGGAAGGCAAGGCCAACCTCTTCAAGCAGTTCTCCGACATCGACGTCTTCGACCTCGAAGTCGGCTCCGAGAACCCCGACGACGTCATCAAGTTCTGCCAACTCCTCGAGCCCACCGTGGGCGGGATCAACCTCGAGGACATCAAGGCGCCGGAGTGTTTCTACATCGAGGAGACGCTGCGGAAGACCATGGGCATCCCGGTCTTCCATGACGACCAGCACGGCACCGCCATCATCTCCGGCGCGGC
>JBBQFW010000013.1:0-30033 GCA_038322445.1 Gemmatimonadales bacterium | reverse complement strand
AGCTTGAGGGATCGCGAGAGTTGCCGCCCCACACCGAGCATGATCGCCCAGCTCACGAGCGAGAGCACCACGAGGATGCCGAGGACCACGTGCGTCTCCGTGCCTGCACTGAGCACGAGATCCTTCGCCGTCGTTGGAACTGCCGACCCAACCTGCAGCACTGCGATCATGCACGCCCCGCGACGGCACCCGCGCCGCGCGCTCGGCGGGCCTTGAACCATTCGAAGCTCGTGGACAGACCCTCTTCCAGCGTGACGGCGGGGCGCCAGCCAAGCTCGCTGCCCGCCTTCGTCACATCGAGATACGAGGTGCGCTGCTCGCCCGCTCGTTCGGGCGCGTGCTCCACCGGCGTGCTCGCACCCGCTGCTGCCATGAGCACGGTCGCCAGTCGCAGCACATCGGTGGGCAGGCCGGTGCCCACGTTGTACGCCCGAGTGTCCAGCAACTCGGTCTTCGGAAGCGACTCGGTCGCGCCACGGTAGGTCGCGTCGACCACATCGCCGACGAACACATAGTCACGCGTCTGCAGTCCGTCGCCGAACACGGTCATCGCCTGCCCGTCGAGGATCCGACCGCAGAAGATCGCGACCACGCCAGCCTCACCATGCGGATCCTGTCGCGGTCCATACACATTCGCGAAGCGCATCACCGCGTACTCCATGCCGTGGACACGGCCGTAGTACGCCAGGTAGTTCTCCACGGCGAGCTTCGAGATCGCATACGGGGACTCGGGATTCTTGGCGAAGGTCTCGACATTCGGCGGGCGCGTGAAGTCGCCATAGACCGCGCCACCCGTCGATGAAAACACCACACGCGTCGCGGGCGAATGCTGACGAACCGCCTCGAGCAGGTTGATCGATCCCAGCACATTCACCTGCGCATCGAACATTGGATCCGCGACGCTCCTGCGGACATCCATCTGGGCGGCGAGGTGGACAAGCACGTCGGGCTTCAGTGTCCGCACGAGGTCGGCCGCCGCGGCATCGCGAATATCCAGCTCGTGAAAGCCGGCCTCCGCAGGCACGTTCTCACGCTTGCCGTTGTACAGGTTGTCGATGACGTGCACCTCCCAACCCTTGGAGAGAAAGCGATCAGCGACGTGTGAGCCGATGAATCCTGCTCCACCAGTGATGAGCACTTTCTTCATGATGTCGTATCCGTGGTTCGTGGGGAGGGTGCATTCTCGGGGTCGTGCTCGGCGAATTCGCCCACACGCTCATCGAGACCAAAGAGATATCGCGCGGCGTCCACCACGCCGAGCCCGCGGCCATTGGCCGCAGCGGTTCGCAGCCGGATGGACGGCTCGTGCAGGAACTTGTTGGTGAGGGACTGTGCGAACTGCGTGACGATCGCCCGCTGCTCCGGCGTGAGCTCCTCGAGTCGGCGCAGCGCAACCTCGAGCTCACGTTCACGGACGCGGTTCACTTCGGATCGGAGCTGCGTCAACACGGGCACGGCGGCGAGCCCCGCCACCCACTGCCAGAAGCTCTCGACCTCCTCGGCAATGAGCGCCTCGGCGGCCGGTAGCTCGCCCCGGCGTCGCGCGAGGCTCGTGCTGACGACGGCCTGCAGGTCGTCGAGATCGTACAGGTATACGTTTGCCAACTCGCCGACGTCAGCTTCGACGTCGCGAGGCAGCGCAATGTCGAGAATGCAGAGGGGACGGTCGCCGCGACGCGTGATGGCGTCGCGCACCGTGGCTACGCTCACCACCGGCCGCGGCGATGACGTCGAGCACAGCAGGACGTCCACGTCACCCAGCGACGTCCAGGCTTCATCGTAATGCACGGCGGTTGCGCCGTATAGCGCGGCAAGCACGCGGGCGCGGTCAAACGTGCGATTCGCCACGACGGACGCCTCGACGCCCTCCGTCCGCAGCGATTGCAGCGCCAGCTCCGCCATCTCGCCCGCGCCGAGCACCATGGCGCGACGGCCCTTGAGCGAGCCGAAGATCTTCTTCGACAGCTGGACCGCGGCCGAGCTCACACTCATTGCGCCGTGCCCGAGCCTGGTCTCGCTCCGGACGCGACCACCCGTGAGCAACGCGCGCTGAAAAAGCCGGTTGAGGACGGCGCCCGAGGCGGGTCTGCTGCGCTCCCACGCATCACGCACCTGACCGTGGATCTGCGCCTCGCCGACCACCATCGACTCGATGCCCGAGGCGACGCGGAACAGATGCGTCGCCGCTTCACGATCGCGTCGCACGTAGCCGTAGGACGCAGCGTCCGCCCCGAGGCGCTCCGAGAGCAGCGCCCACACCGCGGGTGATGCCTCGCTTTCGCCCTCGACGAGGTAGAGTTCCGTGCGATTGCACGTGGAGAGCAGCACCCCCTCGAGCGCTCCCGTCTGCTCACGCAGACCTTCCAGGGCGGGCACGGCCTCGCGCGACGAGAATGCCAGCCGCTCGCGCACGTCGAGGGGCGCTCCCTGATGACTGACACCGACGACGATTACGGCCATTCGGCAATCCGCTGCGACAGCTCGCCACGTTCGACGGCGTCGCAGAAATCCGCGTCGATCAGCGTAGGCGACCGCGCACGCCAGCCATCCGCGTCGCCACCGGCGATGGTGCGGCGGCGCAACGCACCCAGGTCCGCCAACGCATCGCCATAGCGCGCATCGAAGCGCTCGGCGATCGCGTCACGGATGCGCAGGGCCGCCGCGGGCACGCCACCCGCGCTCACCCCAATGGTGAGCGGCCCGCGATGGTGAGTCGCCATCATCGCGAAGTTGCCATCACTCGAGTGATCGGCCGCGTTGAGCAGCCGGTGCTCGGCCCCAGCGTCACGTGCGACCAGGGCGTTGGCAGCGCGGTCGTTGGTGGCGGAAATGATCAGCTGTGCGTCGCCGATGTCGCCGGTTTCGTAAGGGCGTCGAGCGACCTCGATCGCGAACTCGAGCGCGAGCTGCTCGAGCGCGGGGTCGAGCACCGGCGCCACGATGCGAAGCATCGCGCCGGCCTGCGCGAACTGCCTTGTCTTCCGTGTCGCGACATTGCCTCCGCCCACGACCAGCACACGCAAACCCGATCCCTCGAGAAGAATGGGCAGTGTGCTCACAGGAAGCGCCCTCCGCCGTTCGTTTCCGAAAGACGAAACGCGACGTACAGCACGATGATCGCGGTGAAACTCACGCTCGAGTAGATCGCCGCGCGGCGCGCCTGCCAGCCGCCAACGGAGCGTCCAAGGGCGATGCCGGAAATGGCGAGCCACGCGCCCATGGCCCAGATGATCTTCGGCAGGCTGAGTTCGTGGTACGTGAGCGCATACGTCGTGGCCAGGACGACACCCAGCGTGAGCACGAGCCAGCCCGCGATGGCGGCGAAGTGGTTCACCCTGTCGAGCGTGTCGAGCGGAGGAAAGAAGCGAAAAATCGCCCCAAACTGCCGAGACTTGAGCTCGCGTCGCTCGATCAGGTACATGCAGCCCGCTGCCGCTGCCGTTGCGAACGCGGCAATGCCGATGAAGCTCAGGGCGATGTGCGCGATGAGCCATGCACCACGCGCCCCCGCCGGCTCGACGCCAGGCACGAGGCCAACCAGGTTCGCACAGATGGTCGGAATGGCAGCCAGTGGCGCCGCGACGAGCGTGAGGCTGACGTCTTTTGCAATCATCTCGACGATGACGAGCGTGACGGCAAGGACGAGCCCAGCGAATGACAGCGACGGGCCGAGGCCAGTCAACGGCAGCTGACCAACGCGGTGCACGTAGGCCAGGAGGGCAGCAGAGTGCGCCAGTACGCCCACCCAGAGCATGGCAATCACACCGCGCACGGGGGCACCGACCGGACGCGCAAACGGCGTCGCAGCGAGAGCCGCGGCGCCGATGTAACAGCAGATGGCAATGAAGTGGGCAATCGCAGTCATGTCGTCCGCGTAATCTAGTGCGCGACTGCGCCTTACGTCATTCCCACGACCCGCGGTCAGGGCATCCGCGCCGTGAGCCGGGCACTCTCGCCCACCTTGATCGCCGGCTGCTGCTGCGAGGTGATCCGTGCGGTGCTGCCATAGGGCGTCACGCGGATCACCCGACCGGTGGCGATCAGGACTTCGGGGAGAGCCGGACGCTCGTAGGGGATCGCCGCTTCGCGCGCCCGGAAGATCGTGATCTCGTCACCGACCTTGACGCCGTCCTTCGACGAAAGGTCGAAGATCACGTCATAGTCGAGCGACGGCAGTACTGCCGCGCGGTAGATCGCGCGAATCCTGGCGACGCGACCATCCGTCACCATCGAGGGCGTGCCATTGGCACCGGCGCCGGCGGTATCGAGCGGGATGACGCGCGCCTCGGCGTTCACAGAGCCATAGATCTCGAGCACCTCGACGATTGCGGCCTCCCCCTGACGCGGCGCCCGGACGACCTGGAGAAGCGCCGTCGGGATCACGACGGTCCCGAATCCCTCGATCGTCTCTCCGAGCTGGTAGCTCATGAACTTCTCCGACTCCGCGGCAATGCTGCCCGCGGGTGGGTCCATCAGCACCTTGTCGTACAACTGGAAGTTCGACGTCGTGCGAGCCTTCGCGATGCCGGGGATATCGGCCGAGAAGAGCAGTCGTCCCGGCGAGGGTGGTCCCTGCTCGGCCGTGACGTAACTGGCGCGCAACACATCCCCAATGGGCACGCGCGGCGGAGCCGCAAGCTCCGCGAGGGTACTGGCCCCGCGACTCACGAGCTCCCGCCGGAAGACGCTCGGTCCTGTGGCGCGCACCACTTGAGGTTCCGAGGGCGACTGCGATGGAACGGGCGCCGAGCCGGGAAGGCGAAGAATTTCCGCGGGGTAGATCCAGTGGGGGTCCTCGATCTGGTCGGTGTTCAGCCGGTAGATCGTTGGCCAGAGGTAGGCGTCGCCGAGATAGGTCTGGGCGAGGTCCCAGAGGGTGTCGCCGCGCTTGACCGTGTGGGTGGCGGGTACGTCCGCCCGCGCGTTCTGGGCCCGGACCGGTGCGACCGAGGCGAAGGACACGAGGATTGCCGCGGAAATTGACCAGCCGATGCGAGGAATGTGCACGCGCTCGAGGGCTGCTGCGCCGAACAATGGCGCATGGGGGATGTCGGATTGGTCGCCGGCTGCGGCGGAACTGAACACAGGACGATCGTTTCCCGGATGAGAAACGGCCGCTCCGCGATAATAGCCACGGAGCGGCCGAGCACACAACTATCGGCGCGACAGCGGTTTGCGATTGTGCCCGCGGCTCAGCGTGGTGCAATCGCAGTTATCCACATGCGCGGATCAGAACGGCAGGTCGTCGTCCTCGTCGGCCAGCGCTCCCGGGAAGTCCTCGAAGTCGTCCCCACCCGCGCCTGTCTTGGCCTTGGCCGGTGCTGCCGCACGTGGACGTCCGTTACTGGCCTCCCCCTCGAAATCGTTGCCGCCACGCCCGCCACCAGGCGCACCGCCGAGCATGAGGAGCTCGCGCACGTTGATCTCGGTGGAGTAGCGCGTCTGGTTCTCCTTGTCCTGCCACTGGCGGTACTCGATCCGCCCTTCGACGTAGATCTTGTCTCCCTTTTTCACGTACTTCTCGACGATGTCGGCGAGTTGGGAATTCTTCGTATTCCAGACCACGCAGCGGTGCCACTCCGTCTTTTCCTGCTTGGCGCCGCCGGCGTCGTTCCACGAGCGACTGGTGGCGAGTGAGAAAGTGGCCACCCGGTTGCCCCCGGTGGTGGACCGCACTTCGGGGTCGTTTCCGAGGTTCCCAATCAGCGTGACCTTGTTCAAGCTCCGGCTCATACACTCCTCCCTGGGCGAGATGTCAAATGACTCGCCCACACTCTAAAGTTGTACTTCGTCGCAATCACCATCACCGTGTCGCACTACGAACCAAAACAACGCACCAACACCATTCACTGGCATAAATGCTTCTCTTACAACAATTTGCGAGCTCTATCTCACGTAACACTTCACTCCACTCGTGTCAGAGATCGCGGCGCATCACCAGCGCGTCCTCCCTCGGACTCGCATAGTAGCCGCGTCGCCGACCAACATGAGCAAAGGACCGCGAATCGTACAGCGCGCGCGCCCACACATTGGACTCCCGGACCTCGAGATACAGCGACCGGACCCCGACGACACGGACCTCCGCGGTCACGGCATCGAGAAGCAACCCACCAATTCCACGGCCGCGCGCTGCCGGCGCCACCGCAAGGTCAGCAACCTCTGCCTCATCGAAGAGGAGCAACACAATCGCGTAGCCGAGCAGTTCCTGCCGACCTGGTTCCGTGTCGGGGCCTGTCGCCTCGGGCGCTCCTTCGGCGATGACGAACAACATCCGCCCGAGCTCCAGGGCGGACTCGAACGATTCCCGACTCCACGGATCGGAGAAGGACGCTCGCTCGATTTCCAACACGGCATCGAGGTCGGACTCGCGAGCGGCCCGCACCGCGGTCACGCTCGCGCTCACGTGATTTCGAGTGCCCGCCCATGATCGGACTCCCACTTCACCTGCGCTTCCGCGAGCCTCCCGTAGAGCGGCTCCCAGGCGGCCGGATCAGTCGTTGCACACCCATCAATCATATTTGTGAGCACGCTTGCCCCACGCGCGTGGGGCTCGGCGTACTCCACTCCCGAGCGGGCTGGACCAACAGCCATAGCGCCGCGCCGTTCCGCCAGATCGCCCACGCTCGCCGTCGGGAGCACGATATGCGGCCCCGTTGCGATGATTCGATCAACGGCGTCGACATCGAACTCCTGCACGTAGCTCTCGCCGCGCATGGCGTCCACGACGGCGAGATAGCGGCCTGCGGTCCGCGACGGCAGGGCGCCGACCATGAGCGCGAGCGAGGAGATCGGTACCAGGGGCACGTTGCACGCAGCCGAAATGCCCTTGGCGATTGCACCGGTGATGCGCAGGGAGGTAAAGCTTCCCGGCCCCGCACCACAAATGACGCGTTCAAGCTGCGTCGGCCGAGTGTTACAACTGGCGAGGAGCTCGCCCACGGCCGACATCAGCGCCTCGTGCTCCTTCCCGCGCATCGCGACGGATCGTTCCGCCAGCAAGCGGGAGTCGTCGAGGAGTGCGGCACTTCCCGCGTACGTGGACGCCTCGAGCACCAGGCTGATCACTTGTGCCACCCCGCGTACAGGAGTCGCCGCCCCGCATCGTCGGGAAGATGCTGGAGCGAAAGCGTGATATGTCCCGCCGGCATGCGTTCACCCGCGCGCTCCGGCCATTCGATGAGGACGAGATCAGGCCCGAACACGATTTCGTCCCATCCCAGCGCATCGAGCTGGGCGGGCGAATCCAGCCGATACAGGTCGAGGTGCTGCACCGACGACCGCTGGGCGGCATATTCGTGCACCAGCGCGAACGTGGGGCTCGTGACTTCGGTGGTAACCCCGTACCCCTCGCAGATCGCCTGCACGAGCGTCGTCTTTCCCGCCCCAAGCTCGCCCGTGATCGTCACCACGAGCGGGGCGTGCGCCGACTTGCCGAATCGACGTCCCCAGTCGCGCAGTGCGGTTTCGTCCATCGCCAGCGCTCCATGCTCCGCGAGCGGCGGCACCAGCGGCGGATGATCGTGCTCCTCTGCGGCGCCGCTCATCGCGCCGCCTGGCTGTCCGCCGCAACCTTTCCCCGGGCGACGTTCCCACCCATGCGGGCCTTCACCTCGAAGAGCTGGTCGCGCAGTCGTGCCGCCGCCTCGAAGTCGAGCGCGACGGCAGCCTCGCGCATCTGGTCCTCGAGCATCTTCACCAGCGTCTCCGGCTCGACATGCTCGTAGCTCGGCGGCGCCGTCTCGGCCACCTTGCGACCGCGCCTCGGCTTCTCCTCGTCGCGCTCCATGCGGGCATCCGCGACGCGGGTGACGAAGCGTACGTCGGCGATGCTCTTCGAGACCGACGTCGGCGTGATGTTGTGCTCGATGTTGTGGGCGCGCTGGATTTCGCGACGTCGCGCCGTCTCGTCCATGCAGCGCTGCATGGAACCGGTGATCTTGTCCGCGTAGAAGATCGCCTTGCCATTCAGGTGGCGCGCGGCGCGACCGACTGTCTGGATCAGTGAGCGATCCGAGCGCAGGAACCCCTCCTGGTCCGCGTCAAGGATGGCGACGAGCGACACCTCCGGCATGTCCAGCCCCTCACGCAGGAGGTTGATGCCGATCAGCACGTCGAACTCGCCGAGCCGCAATCCGCGCACGATTTCCATGCGCTCGATGGCGTCGATGTCCGAGTGCATGTACCGCACGCGGACGGCGACCTGCTGGAGGTAGTCGGCCAGGTCCTCCGACATGCGCTTCGTGAGCGTGGTGACGAGCACGCGCTCACCCACCTTCACCCGCGCGCGGATTTCGCCGAGGAGATCGTCGACCTGGCCGCGCACGGAACGGATCTCGATTTCCGGGTCGATGAGGCCCGTGGGGCGGATGATCTGCTCCACGACGACACCCTCCGACAGGCGCAGCTCCAGCTCGCCCGGCGTGGCGGACACGAACACGGCGCGCGGCGTGAGCGACAGGAACTCGTCGAACATGAGCGGCCGGTTGTCCAGCGCACTCGGGAGCCGGAAGCCATAGTCCACCAGCGTCAGCTTGCGAGCGCGGTCGCCGTTGAACATGCCGCCGATCTGCGGCAGCGAGACGTGCGATTCGTCGACCACAACCAGGAAGTCCTCCGGGAAGTAGTCGAACAGGCACGCCGGTCGCTCGCCCGCCACACGGCCGGACAGGTGCCGAGAGTAGTTCTCGATACCGGCGCACGTCCCGATCTCGAGCATCATCTCGATGTCGAAGTTCGTGCGGCTCTCGAGCCGCTGCGCCTCCAGGAGGCGGCCGTTGTTCCGCATCTCCGTGAGGCGCTCATTCAGCTCCTCGCGGATCACGCGCACCGCCCGCTCGAGCGTAGGGCGCTGCGTGACGAAGTGCTTGGCGGGATAGATGGCGGCGCGCTCGAGGATGGCAATCGTCTCGCCGGTGAGCACGTTGATCTTGGAGATGCGTTCGACCTCGTCGCCCCAGAGCTCGACCCGCACACCCTGCTCCTCGTACGCCGGGAAGATTTCCACGGTGTCGCCACGGACCCGGAACGTGCCCCGCTCGAAGGCGACGTCGTTGCGGTTGTACTGAATGCGCACCAATGACCTCAGCAGGTCATCACGGTTGACCTTCTGGCCCGTGGTGATGGTGACCATCTGCTCCCGGTAGGAAACGGGATCACCCAATCCATAAATCGCGCTCACCGTCGCGACGATGATCACATCGCTCCGCTCCATGAGGGAGGACGTCGCCCGGAGGCGGAGGCGATCGATGTCCTCGTTGATCGACGCGTCCTTCTCGATGTACGTGTCAGTCGTGGGGACGTACGCTTCCGGCTGGTAGTAGTCGTAGTACGAAATGAAGTACTCGACCGCGTTCTGCGGGAAGAAGCCCTTGATCTCGCCATAGAGCTGCGCCGCGAGCGTCTTGTTGTGGCTCATGACCAGCGTCGGCTTTCCGTACTGCGCGATGACGTTCGCCATCGTCATCGTCTTGCCGGATCCGGTGACGCCGAGCAACGTCTGGAAGCGATCGTCTCGATCGAGTCCGGCCATCAGCTCGGTGATTGCCTTCGGCTGATCGCCGGCGGGCTCGAAGGGCGCCTGCAGGATGAAATTCGCGCGTGGGGCCATAGCTCGAATCCTAATTGATTCGGGGGATGTTCGGGAGGTCCGATTCACCTGCAGTGGACCGGAACCCGATGTATTCATTCTGGGACTGACAAGGAGAGAGCATGGGTCAAATACCGCGCGCGTTCTGCCTGGGGTTCGCCGCAACGGTCCTGACGGCATCCTGTGCGTCGTCGGCCGGGGCGCAGCGCTTCTTCCGCCCCGCGCCGCAGCCCATTGAAGAGCACAACATTCCCTATGACGGGCGGTTCATCTTCGCGCGGCTCAAGTACACCACCGGCCCCGGAGGCTACTACTACGGCGGACAGCCCGCGTGGTCGCATGGCTTTCCGAAGGCGGAGACCAACCTCATGCGCATCATCGGCGCGGTGACGGAGGTGAAGCTCCACCAGGACGCGAGTAACGCGCTGGCGCTGGATGATCCGCAGTTGATGAAGTTCCCGGTCGCGTTCATGACCGAGGCCGGCTATTGGACAATGACGGACAAGGAGGCGGCCGGCCTCCGCAACTACTTCACGAAGGGCGGCTTCGTCATCTTCGACGATTTTCGCGACGGCCGCGGGAACGCGGGGTGGGCGAACTTCGAGCTGCAGATGAAGCGCGTACTGCCGAACGCACGCATGGTCGACCTCCAGCCCACCCACCCCATCTTCCATTCGTTCTTCGAGATCAACTCGTTCAGCATCATCCCGCAGAAGTACGATGGCGGGGCGCCCATCCTCCGGGCGATCTACGAGGACAACGATCCGAAGAAGCGCATGCTGGCGATGATCAACTTCAACACCGACGTGTCCGATTTCTGGGAGTTTTCGGGCACCGGCATGAGCATCGTCGCGGAGGACAACGAGGCGTACAAGCTCGGCGTGAACTACATCCTGTACGCGCTCACGCACTGACACCCGACTTTGAGATGATAGGAAGATAGGAGGATAGGAAGTCCTATCATCCTATCCGCCTCAGTTTTCGGGCGTAATCCGCTCGCGCCGCGCCACCTCGGTGATGCCTTTCACCTTTCGGGCGGCCTTGATGATTTTCTGCAGGTGCGCAAGGTTTTCGACCTCGACGAGCACCGCGCCCGTTGCTTTTCCGTCGGTGGACTTGAGCTCCATCCCGCGGATGTTGGTCCCGGAGTCCGTCACCGCCGCGGCGACGTCCGCATAGAGACCGCGCCGATCATTGCCCTCAAGCGCGAGGCGCACGAGGAATCGCTCGCCGAGCGCGCCCTGCCAGTCGATCTCCAGGCGGCGCTCCGGCTCGTGCGCCAGGAATAGCAGGTTCGGGCAATCCGCGCGATGGATGCTCACGCCGCGCCCCCGCGTGACGTATCCCGTCACGGGATCGCCCGGCACGGGCTGACAGCACTGGGCGTAGCGGACCATCAGTCCGTCCACACCCTGGATCTTCATGCCCTTGGTGCCGCGGACGCGATCGACCAGCCGCTCGACGAACGTCGCCTTTGGTCCGTCCGCTTCCGGTGAATCGGGGAAGAGATGCCGAATGGCGAGGCCAACGCTGACGTCGCCCTGGCCAATCGACGCATAGAGCTGGGTCGCGTCGCCGAGTGACAGGGCCATCGCGGCGGTGTGGAGGCTCGCGTCGTCAGGGCGTCCCAGCCGGCGGCGCTTCAGCTCCCGGTCGAGGATGTCCTGGCCGAGCTTGATCGACGACGTCTGCTCCTCGTGTCGCAACCACTGGCGGATCTTGTGCCGCGCCCGTCCGGTGCGCACATGCGCGAGCCAGTCGCGACTCGGTTTGGCGTTCGGCGACGTGATGATCTCGACCGTCTCCGAATTTCGGAGCGGGCGTGACAGCGGCGCGATGCGTCCATTGATCTTTGCGCCGGCGCAGTGGAGCCCGACCTCGGAGTGGACGGAGAAGGCAAAGTCGATGGGGGTGGCCCCCTTCGGCAACTGATGCACGTCGCCCTTTGGCGAGAAGACGAAGATCTCCTCGGCATAGAGGTCCAGCTTCAGGAACTCGAGAAACTCATCGGGCGTCTTCGCGTCGAGCTGGAGCTCGAGAATCTGGCGGAACCACGTGAGGTGCTTGTCGAGCTCATCGTCGTTCTTGACGTCTTCCTTGTAGCGCCAGTGCGCGGCGATCCCGAAGTCCGCCGTTCGGTGCATGCCCTTGGTGCGGATCTGGATCTCGTAGAGCTGCCGGCCGGGCCCGAATACTGTCGTGTGCAACGACTGATACCCGTTCGACTTCGGCTGGGCGATGTAG
This sequence comes from Gemmatimonadales bacterium, assembly GCA_038322445.1. Taxonomy (GTDB): domain Bacteria; phylum Gemmatimonadota; class Gemmatimonadetes; order Gemmatimonadales; family Gemmatimonadaceae; genus AG11. Next base: position 18,203 of record JBBQFW010000013.1, on the reverse strand, counting down.
TCCTTGATCCGCTCCTGCACCGGCGTGTAGCCGTCGTGGATGACACCGAGGGCGTGGTAGCAGTCGGGTACGGAATCGACGAGCACGCGAATGGCGAGGAGGTCGAAGATCTCCTCGTACGGCTTGTCGCGGTGCTTCATCTTCTTGTAGATCGACCAGAGGTGCTTCGGCCGACCGGTGACTTCCACATTCTTCACGCCAGCGCGCGCGAGCTCGCGCTCGAGCGGTTCCCTGACGGCGAGGATGAGCGCCTCGCGCTCACCGCGCTTCTGCGCGACCTTCTTTGCCAGGGTCTTGTAGTCTTCGGTCTCGAGGTGCTTGAAGGCCAGATCCTCGAGCTCCCATCGCATCTTCGCCATGCCGAAGCGGTGGGCAAGCGGCGCATAGAGGTCGCGCGTCTCCTGCGCGATGCGCCGCTGCTTCTCGGGTGGGACGTGCTCCAGCGTCCGCATGTTGTGCAGCCGGTCCGCCAGCTTCACGATGATGACGCGCGCGTCCTTCGCGATGGAAAGGAGCAGCTTGCGGTAGCTCTCGACCTGGCGGTCCTGGTTGGATCCGCTGTTGGGCAGCTTGGCGATCTTGGTCAGGCCATCGACGATGGCCGCGATCTCCTTTCCGAACTCACGCTCGACGTCCTCGATGGTCCGCGCGGTATCCTCGACGACGTCGTGAATCAGGCCGCTGGCCACGGTGGTCGTGTCGAGCTGGAGGTCGGCGAGGATCTTTGCGACCTCGACACAGTGCGTGACATACGGCTCGCCGGAGTTGCGCGTCTGGCCACGATGCGCCTCTTCCGAGAACCGATAGGCGCGCGCGAGCAGTTCCTCGTCCAGGCGCAGGTTCGCACCCTCGTCGAGGCTCCAGTCGGGAATGACTTCGCGCAGCGCCGTGGCCATCCGTGTCTCCTATGTGGCCGTGCGGTCGCGACACGATCCGACGACGTCGATGGCCACCGCCGCGGACGAGACGATGTTCTGGCGGCGGCGCGTCTTGGGCATCATGAATCGCGAAGTGGTGTGCTGTATTGATCGCCGCTTTTGCTGTATCACGCAAGTGTCAGAGCAGGCCAGTCTCTGCAAAGCTGACGTACCGGCCACGGCCAATGATGATGTGGTCGTGCACGGGGATATCCAGAAGCTTGCCTGCGGCGACGAGTTGTTCGGTCACGAGACGATCATCGGCACTCGGCGTGGGATCGCCACTGGGGTGATTGTGCACGAGGATCACGGCCGCGGCCCGTTCGGCAATGGCTTCCCGAAATACCTCTCGCGGATGCACGAGTGAGGAGGTGAGGAGGCCGCGCGTGATCGTCACGTCGCGCTCCAGGCGATGCTGCGCGTCGAGGACGGCCACATGGAATTCTTCCACTGGCAGGTCCTCCAGCCGAGGGGCAAATACGCGGGCGACGTCACGGGGGGAGCGCACTGGCACGCCATCGTCGCGGGTTTCCGAGGCGAAACGACGCCCGATCTCCAGCGCAGCGTGAATGGTCACGGCGCGGGCGATGCCGACGCCGTTGGTGGCGGTCAGGGCCGACACGGGCTGCATGGCCATGCGTCGTAGAGAACCGCCTGCACTCGCGAGCAGTGTCTGTCCCACCTGCAGCGCCGATCCGCCCGTTCCTCCCGCACCCACCAGGAGCGCGAGCAACTCGGCGGAACTGAGGGCCGATGCGCCGAGAGAGACAAGTCGCTCCCGAGGACGCTCCGAACGCGGAAGCTCACGGATGGACAGCACGGTCGAGCGAAACGGCATCTGTGTTGGCATGGTCAGCAGCATCCCTGGCGAGAGTGGTCAAGTATCACATCGAAGGCTTACCGCTGTGCTCCGAACCGGCATCATCGTTTCCCCGCACCGGCAACCTCCATGATGCCTGACTCGCGCGACTCCATGTACAAGCGGGCGGTCGTGGTGATCCACGCGTCCTTGCGCGTGACGTGAGAAGCGCCGCGGCCGGGACGCGCTGCGCCGCCCGTGGACCCAGACTCGTGCGCGGCCGAGATGCGACGTGACACACAGCGCATGTGTGGGACACATCACGCACTTCATCACGAATTCGTAAAGTTTCCGATCGGATGCCTCCGCGCAGTGTGCGCGGCGTGCGCAGGTCCCGACACTTCCTTCTACATTCCGTGTCTGCGCGACCACTCGTGCACAGACCGCGAAGTACGAGTCGTCCTTGTCTGCGCGTCGGATCACCCACCGATCCCTTGCCGCGGTCACGCCTCGCACCGGGCACATTCCCGGTTGCTTCGCTCATATACACAGCAGATTTCGCCGTGTACGGCGAGCTGCAGAGGAGAAGGCATGTTGAGCCGCACCGTTCTACGTTCCCTGTTCGGCATTTTCGCCGTTGGCGCAGCGGCATGCTCGGGGCGCGATACCACAATGGTTCAACCGGGCGATCGCTCGAGCTCCAGAACCCCGCTCGCAGGCAGCATCACCGTTGCCATCGATTCCTCCGGCCTGACGCTTGGCGATACCGCGCAGGCGCGTGCGACCCTGCGCGATTCGTTTGGCAGCGTCCTGACCGGCAGGACCATTCTATGGACTTCGGAGGATCCGCTCATCGCCTCGGTCAGCGCGCGCGGTATGGTGACCGCGCAGGCCCGGGGAACCACGGGCATCGTGGCGTCCTATGGAACGGCCAGTGGGTCCGCATCCATCGCCGTTGCCAGCGCCGTGACGGCCGTGCCGGTGCACATGGTCGCGGTCACGATCGCGGCGCGGTCGCTGGCAGTGGGGCAGACCACGCAGGCGGCGGCCACGCCGCGGGATTCCACTGGCGCGCCATTGAGCGGTCGTGCGATCGCTTGGAGCAGCAGCAGACCCACGGTGGCCTCCGTGTCACCGTCCGGACTGGTGACGAGCGTTTCCGTGGGTTCGGCCAACATCATCGGGACGAGCGAGACGAGGAGCGGGAGTGCGTCGATCGCCGTGACGCCGGCCCGTGCGCTGCCCGCCTTCCAGGACAGCTTCGAAAGCGGCGCTCGGGCGGCAGTGCAGGGCGGATACAAGTGGACGGACTACAACAGCGCCGTCTCCGTGTCGAGTGCGAAAGCGTTCTCGGGAACGCATTCTCTCGAGTTTGTCTACGGACCAGACGCCCTCACGGCCGCTGATGACTCGGACGCGGAGCAACGATTCCACTTCGGCGCCTACCTCACCGAGGTATGGGTCGAGTACATGCTGTACGTCCCGAGCAACTATTTTCATCGCGCGGTGCTCGGAGTCGGCGACACCTTCAACAACAAGTTCATCAGCTTCTGGCGCGATGACTATGTAAGCGCCACGGATTTTCGCATCAGGATCGAAGACTATCCGAACGGCGGCGGCGGCGTGTTCCCCTCGTCGAGGCCACTCGTCCGATCTGTGGGATCGTCCTCGATTCGTCCGGTTTCCACCACGTCGACGAGTGCCGGTGGATCATTCGACATCGGAGGGGCTCAGGTCGCGCCCCCAGCGCCGGATCGCAACTTCATTTCGCCGAGCGGCCCAATCAAAGTCGGGGACTGGACGCAGATACGCGTACACGTCAAGGCCGCCTCTGGGCTGAAAACCAATGATGGCGTGCTGGAACTCTGGGCCAATGGCAGCATCGTCTTCCGAAAGAACAATGGCGATCTCATTGGTCCCAGCGGGAATCGTGAGCTTCACAACGGCTACCTTTTCGGGTGGGCCAATTCCGGCTTCACCCAGAAGACCGTGATGAACATCGACGACTTCAGGATCTACGCGTCCAATCCTGGCTGGGCTCCTTGAGTCGGGTTCTCCAGTAGTCGAGATGCGAGCGCGCGCGTCCGTTTCACCCTGATTGGGAATCCGCTACAGCGACGTTCCGTGGCATTTCTTGAACTTCTTGCCGGAACCGCACGGGCACGGATCGTTGCGGCCCACGCTCGTCCAGTCCACGGGTACGGACGGGGCGGCCTTGAGTTCACTCGCGCTCCTCGCGCGCCCTGCGCCGACGATCACGGGGTCGCGACGCACGACAGTCGCCTTCTCATTCGGCGTCTCGGCGGGACCCACGTCCGCCACAACGGCGGTGCCGGTCGTGATCCCCTCGGGCTGATACTCCTCGACCACACCCATGGCGTTGTACCGCTTCGCTGGCGCAGCCGGGGGCGCCTCCAGCTCCGGGGGCGGTCCTTCCTCGATGACGAGCTGCACCTTGAGGAATCGATCCGTGAAGGTCTCCGCCACGTCATTCATGAGGTCCACGAACATCGTGTAGGCCTCCTGCTTGTATTCGACGAGCGGATCCTTCTGGCCCCAGGAGCGATAGTGGATCGCATTGCGGAGCTGGTCGAGATCGTAGAGGTGATCCTTCCACTTCTCATCCAGCACGTTGAGCATGACGTAGCGCAGCAGGCGGTCGCCGTAGCCGCCCTCCTGGTCGCGCACCATGTCGAGCGCTTCGATCTTCGCGGCAAACGCGGTGCTGCCCGCTTCCGAGACAGTTTCCTGCGCATCGGTGAGCAATGACGGGCGCAGGCCCTCCTCATCGAACTCCTTCACCTGCAGGAGGTAGTGCATCAGGAGCTCCTGACGGAGCAGGTCGAAGTCCCATTGCGAGGCGTCCTCGAACTCCGCGAGCACCGTTTCGACGCGGCGCGACACGGCCTTCTCCACCATCTTCACCGCCTCGCCCTTCAGCTCTTCCCCCCCCTCGAGGGCGAAGGCGCGCAGCGAGTAGATCACCTCGCGTTGCTGGTTCATGACATCGTCGTACTCGAGCAGCTTCTTGCGACTCTGGAAGTTCTGGAGCTCCACGCGCTTCTGCGCCTGCTCGATCGAGCGCGTAATGAGCGGGTGCGTGAGCACCTCGCCCTCCTGCGCGCCCATGCGATCCATCAGCTTCGCGATACGATCGCTGCCGAAGAGGCGCATGAGGTCGTCCTCGAGCGAGAGGAAGAACTGGCTGGCGCCCGGATCTCCCTGACGGCCGGCGCGGCCTCGGAGCTGCCGGTCGATGCGCCGCGACTCATGCCGCTCGGAGCCGACGATGTGGAGACCGCCCATCTCGTCGATGTTGACGTCCTTGCCATCCGGATCCTTGATCACCGAAGGCTTGGACGGCGTGACGCCCTCGCCGAGCTTGATGTCGGTACCACGGCCGGCCATGTTTGTCGCGATCGTGATCGCGCCAGGCTGCCCGGCGTTCTGCACGATCTCCGCCTCACGCTGGTGGTACTTTGCGTTGAGGACGTTGTGCACCATGCCCGCGCGCTGAATCAGCTTCGACAGCGTCTCAGAGGCATCGACGCTGGTGGTACCGATGAGTACCGGATAGCCCAGCTCGTGAAGACGACGGGTCTCCTCGACGATGGCGTTGTACTTCTCGCGGCGCGTCTTGTAGACCAGATCGTGCCGGTCATCGCGGATGACGTCGCGATTGGTCGGAATGACCGCGACTTCCAATTTGTAGATTTCGAAGAACTCCGTCTCTTCCGTCTCCGCCGTACCGGTCATGCCGGCCAGCTTCTCGTACATGCGGAAGTAGTTCTGGATGGTGATCGTCGCCATCGTCTGCGTCTCGCCCTTCACCCGGACGCCTTCCTTGGCCTCTACCGCCTGGTGCAGTCCCTCGCTCCAGCGACGGCCCGGCATGGTGCGACCCGTGTTCTCGTCGACGATGAGCACCTCACCGTCCTGGACGACGTAGTTCACGTCTTTCTCGTACAGCGCGTGCGCACGCAGCAACTGGTGGACGATATTCAGCCGCTCGCTCTTGCCCGCGTAGTCGATCTCGAGCTCGCGGCGCTCGGCAATCTTCTGCTCGGGCGTCATGTCCGTCGCGTGATCGATGCGATGCACCGCCTCGCTGAGGTCCGGCAGGATGTAGGCATCGTGATCGTTCGGCGCCATGTAGTCGACGCCGCGGTCCGTGAGGTGCACGGAGTGACCGCGCTCATCCAGGACGAACAGCAGGTCTTCCTCGACGTCGCGATAGACCTGCTTCGCTGGCGGCAGCTTGCGGTCGGCAAGGTGATCGAGCTCCACCGTCAGCACGAGCTGCTTGTTGCCTTGCTCGTTCAGCATCTTCACGAGCTTCCGGTTCTTCGGATGCCCGAGCTGCGCCTGGTACATCTTGACGGCCGCGTCCTGCTTGCGGCCCGCCTCGATCTCGCGTTCCGCGTCGGCGACCAGGACGTTCACCAGCTCCATCTGCTTCCGCACGAGCCGCGAGATGGCGGTGTTGTGCTCGAAGTACTGCACGTCGCCCTCGTTGCCGACCGGACCGGAGATGATCAGCGGAGTGCGCGCTTCGTCGATGAGGACCGAATCCACTTCGTCGACGAGCGCGAACACATGGCTCCGCTGCACGCGCTGCTCGAGCGACGTGACCATGTTGTCGCGCAGGTAATCGAAGCCGAATTCGTTGTTCGTGCCGTACGTGATGTCGGCCATGTAGGCGGCGCGACGCTCCGGCGTCCCGGCCTCCGTGTCGTCGAGGCAGCCGACGGTCAACCCGAGCCATGAGTACAGGTGGCCCATCCACTGCGAGTCGCGGCGCGCCAGGTACGGATTGACCGTCACGAGATGCGTACCCTTGCCGGGAAGCGCATTGAGGTAGAGCGGCAGCGTGGCAACGAGCGTCTTGCCTTCGCCCGTGGCCATTTCGGCGATCTTGCCGAAGTGGAGCTGGATGCCACCCATGAGCTGGACGTCGTACGGCACCATGTTCCATTCGAGGTCGCGTCCCGTAACGCTCACCAACGTGCCCAGCAGCCGGCGACTGGCTTCGCGCATCGTGGCGAAGGCCTCGGGCAGGATCTCGTCGAGCGTGTCCGCGATCGTCCGCCGAATCTCCGCCTCGAGGCCACTGCTGCCGTCGAGACCACTCAACTCGGTGTCGAGCCGGTCGCGCTCCGCCGCATCGGCAGCGGCGCGCTTCGATTCGCGCAACTCCGCGACGCGTGCCTCGAGCGCATCGGTGCGCTCGTGCAGCAACTTCCGGAATTTCGCGGTCTGGCCGCGGACCTCGTCGTCGCTCGCCGAGGCGAGGCGTGCCTCGTGCTCGTGAATCGCGTCGAGAATCGGCTGGATCTTCTTGCGGTCCCGCTCGTGGCGGGTTCCCATGAAGGCACTCAATACGCGCTTTAACATGCAGTCCTCTTATCGATACAACCGATGCGCCGCGACATAGTCGGCGACCGCATCCGGCGTGAAACCGCGAATGGTTCGCCCGTCGGCCACCCGGGCGCGCAGCTCCGTGGACGAGATGTCCACACGCCGCGTCTTCAGCACCTGCACCGGTCCAGCCCCCCGCGCGGACACGACATCGCCCCCGCGCTGGAGGACGGCGATCGAGGCCAAGGCACGAATCCGTTCCGGTTCCCGCCACTGCTCGAAGAGGGCATACGCATCGGCGCCCAGCAGCAGCACCAGCTCTGCCGTGGGATTTGCCGCCGCCATCTGTGACACGGTATCAACCGTGTAAGATAACCCTTCCCTGTCGATTTCAGACCGGTCCACTGCAAAACCCGGGATGGTACGAACGATCCGCTGCGTCATCACGAGCCGCTGCTCCGGTGTCGCGCGCGCCTGTCCGATCTTGAACGGTTGCGCCCACGCCGGTACAAAACGGACTCCGTCGAGACCGAGCGCCTCCGCGGCGTCGATGGCTGGAATCAGGTGCCCGAGGTGGGGCGGATCGAACGAGCCGCCGAGAATCCCGAGGCGCACCGGATCAACGCGCCGGAGGAACCGGCGCAGGCGGGCCGGTCGACGCGGGGGGGGACGTGGCAGGGGCGGCCTCGAGGGCCGGGGCGGCCACGCCCTCACAGGTCGTGCGCACTTCCGCATCGTCCGGAAAGCTCTTGCGCAGGGAGGCGCACGCATCGGATGCATCCTCCTTGTAGCGGATGGCCTTGTACGCCTCGACCAGCCGCAACTGCGCGGCACGCGCCGTGGGCGCGTTCGGGTACTTCGTGAGGATGTCCTTGAAGTAGATGATGCCGGAGTCGTACGCATTCCGGCGGAGATAGTACATCCCCGACAGATAGCTCTTCTGCGCGAACTGGTCCTCGAGGTCGGCCAGCTCCTTCTGCGCGGTCGGCACGAGCGGCGACGTCGGATAGAGCGAAAGCAGCGTGTTGTAGCTGGCCAGGGCGGTCTCGCCATACGCGGGGTCGAGCGCCGGCTTGCGCCACATCTTCCAGTACGCGCGCGCCGACGCGAGCGCCGCATCATCCGCGAGCGAGTCGTCCGGAAAGCTCTCCACCAGCCGGGAATAGCTCGTCGCGGCGAGGATGTGCTCGCCCTGCTCGTCGTGCGCACGCGCGAGGAACCAGAACGCCCGGGGCAGCAGCGTATCGCGCGCTGGCAGGTCGGTGGTCAGCTTGTCGAAGACGGCGATGGCGTTTTCCCAATGCGCCGCGGCAAACTCTGCCCGGCCCGCGCGGTACAGCGCCTCGTTCGTTGCAAACTTGGCAATCTGGAAGTCGGGGTGACACGCGGCTGCTGCAAGGAGCAGCAGGACGATCAGTGCCCGGCGATTAGGAAGCATATCGGGAGAAAGTACCCGCAAGAGGACAAACGGTTCGGGGAGAAGCAGAGAAAGATACCACCCCCCCGCCCCGCCGGCCCACCAGACGGGACCGATTCGAGTGGCCGACGCTCAGCGAGCGGACGGCGCGGCTGGTTTGCTGCGTGCGACGCGAGGCGCCATCATGGGCGAGCCGACGTGCTGCCTGAAGTATTCGATGGTACGGGCGAGCCCTTCCCTGACGTGCACGGTCGGCTCCCAGCCCAGCTGGGTACGCGCGCGGGTGATGTCCGGCTTGCGCACCTTGGGGTCGTCGGCCGGCAATGGCTCGTACGTGACAGGAACCGACGCGCCTGTGAGCTCGACAACCAACTCAGCCAGTTGCTTCACCGTGTATTCGTCGGGGTTCCCGATGTTGGTGGGGTTGTGATCGCCGTGCATGAACAGCCGATAGATGCCCTCCACCTCGTCCGACGCGTAGCAGAAGCTGCGTGTCTGCGAGCCGTCGCCGTAGATGGTGATTGGCTCGCCAGACAACGCCTGCACGAGGAAATTGGACACGACACGCCCATCGCGCGGACGCATGCGGGGGCCGTACGTATTGAAGATCCGGATGATGCGCGTGTCCACGCCGTGATACGTGTGATACGCCATGGTGATCGCCTCGGCAAAACGCTTCGCCTCGTCATAGACACCGCGCGGACCCACGGGGTTTACGTTGCCCCAGTAGGACTCGGTCTGCGGGTGCACGAGGGGATCGCCGTAGACTTCCGACGTGGACGCGAGGAAGAAGCGCGCGCCCTTCGCCTTGGCGAGGCCGAGCGCGTTGTGAGTTCCCAGCGAGCCAACCTTGAGCGTCTGGATGGGCAGCTCGAGGTAGTCGATGGGGCTGGCGGGTGAGGCGAAATGCAACACGCCACCGAGCTCGCCCGCGACGTGCGTGAAGGTAGAGATGTCATGACGGATGAACTCGAAGCGATCATCGCCCATCAGGTGGGCGATGTTGTCGGGATGTCCCGTGACGAAGTTATCGAGCCCGACCACGCGGTGTCCCTCCGCCAGGAACCGGTCGCAGAGATGCGAGCCGAGGAATCCCGCTGCGCCAGTGATGAGGACCCTCATGCCTTCCGCCCGCGTCCGATCGATGAGTAGGTGAAGCCGAGGGATCGCATCTTCTGCGCGTCGTACAGGTTGCGCCCGTCGATCACCACCTGGTTCTTCAGTGCGGTCTTGATGCGTTCGAAGTCCGGGTGCCGGTATTCATTCCAGTCCGTGACGACGATGAGCGCATCGGCGCCCTCGATGGCTTCGTAGTTCGACGCGGCATACGTGATCGACGCTCCGATACGGCGCTCTGTCTCGTGCATCGCCACCGGATCATGCGCGACGACGACGGCGCCCGCCTTGAGCAACTCCTCGATGAGCACGAGCGCAGGTGCCTCGCGCATGTCATCGGTATTCGGCTTGAAGGCGAGGCCCCAGATCGCAATACGCTTTCCCCGCACGTCGCCGACGCACTGTTGCAGCTTCTTGAAAAGCAGGTGCTTCTGGGCGTCGTTCGCGTCCTCGACCGCATCGAGCACGCGCAGGGGGACATCGTATGACCGCGCCGTGCGCACCAGCGCCTTCACGTCCTTGGGAAAGCACGATCCCCCGTAACCCGGTCCCGGAAAGAGGAAGGCGGGGCCGATGCGCTCATCAGTGCCGATCCCTTTCCGCACCTGGTCAACGTCGGCACCCACGACCTCGCAGAGGTTTGCGATCTCGTTCATGAACGAGATACGCGTCGCGAGCATGGCATTCGCGGCGTACTTCGTCATTTCCGCCGAGGCGAGATCCATGAACAAGATCGGCTTGCCAGTGCGAACGAACGGCGCATACAGCTCGGCCATCACACTGCGGGCGTGATCTGTCTCGACACCAATCACGACACGGTCCGGCTTCATGAAGTCGTCGATCGCAGCGCCTTCCTTCAGGAACTCCGGGTTGGAGCACATGTGAAAGGGCAGCTTCGCGTGCTTGTTGACGGCGGCGGATACCTTCGCCGCCGTACCCACCGGCACCGTGGACTTCGTCACGACGACCAGCTCGCGCGTCATGTGCATTCCGATCTGCTCGGCGACCGAGAGGACGTGACGCAGGTCGGCAGAACCATCTTCGTCGGGGGGTGTTCCCACGGCGATGAACACGACGTCCGCGGTGGCGATCGCCTCGCCGACGTTCGTGGTGAACGAGAGGCGACCCTGCTTCTGGTTCCGCTCGACGTAGTTGTCGAGGCCGGGCTCATAGATGGGGAGGACATTGTTCCGGAGCCCTTCGATCTTGGCCGCGTCCACGTCGGCACACACGACCTCATTGCCCGTCTCCGCAAGGCATCCCCCGACGACGAGCCCCACATAGCCGGACCCAACGACCGAAATATTCATGTCACGTTGAGAAAAACGCGGTGATGCCGCTCGCGACTTCGTCGAGCTGGCCCTGCGTCAGCTCGGGAAAGACCGGCAGCGACAGGACCTCACGCGCGGCGCGCTCGCTCTCCGGGCACTGGCCTTCTCGGTAGCCGAGGTACGCGAAGCAGGGCTGGAGGTGCAGCGGGAGCGGGTAGTAGATGGACGTGCCGATGCCGCGCTCCTTGAGGAACGATTGCAGCGCGTCGCGCCGCCCATCGGCCACGCGTATGGTGTACTGGTTGAAGATCGATTCGTTCTCCGGCGCGACGTAGGGACGTGTCAGCAGCCCACGGTCCGCGAGCGTCGCCAGAGCCGCGTCGTAATGCGCCGCATTCGCACGACGTCCCGCGCTCCATCCGTCGAGATGAGGGAGCTTCGCCGAGAGGATTGCGGCCTGAAGTGCGTCGAGCCGGCTGTTGTAACCGACTTCATCGTGGAAGTATTGCTTCGCGCCCCCATGCACGCGGAGCCGCTTGAGGCGCTCGGCGATGGCGGCGTCCTGCGTCACGATCATTCCACCGTCGCCATAGCCACCGAGATTCTTCGACGGGAAGAAGCTGAAGGTGCCGATCGTCGGCATTTCGCCCGCCATGCGCGTGACGCCGTCAACGGAGCGGCGCGCCCCGATGGACTGCGCCGCATCCTCGATGATCGGGAGGCCCGGAACGGCGAGCGCGATTTCCTCGATCGACGCCATCTGCCCGAACAGGTCCACGGGGATGACGGCCTTCGTCCTTGCCGTGCGCGCGGCAGCCACGGCGTCCGGACGGATGTTGAACGTCCTCGGCTCGATGTCCACGAAGACGGGCGTGGCGCCGACGTTGTGAATGGTGCCGGCCGTGGCGAAAAAGGTGAACGGGGTGGTAATGACCTCATCGCCTCGGCCGATGTCCAGGGCGCGCATGGCGAGCAGGATCGCGTCCGTACCGTTGGCGCAACCGATGGCATGCGCCGTGTGCGACAGCGCGGCCACTTCCGCTTCGAGCGACGACACCGCGTCGCCGAGGATGAACGTCTGGGCGTCCACGATGCGCATGATGGCGGCCACGACTTCGTCGCGAATCGTCGCGTGTTGCGCCTTGAGGTCGAGCAGGGGTACGGACATGCAGAATTATAGCCTTGTACGAAGTGGAATCGGCACTTCACAGCCAGTCTTGGCAGATTCGTAGATGCCGAGAATCAGCTCGAGGGACTTTCGGCCGGCGCGGCCATCGGTGTCGGCCGACGCCGTCCCGCGCAGCACGGGAAGCAGGTTCCGGTAATAGCCCTCGTGGCCATACCCGTAGACTGACGGAGGGTTCGTCGCCGTGGCATCCACGAGCTTGTCATCGTCATCATAGCTCTCGAATTGCCACTGCTCCACGCGGTTGACGGCCGTGCCCCCCACCTTGACCGATCCCTTTTCGCCGAGGATGGTGATGGAGCCTTCGATGTTGCGCGGATAGGTGAGCACGTTCACCTCGATCACCCCAAGTGCGCCCGAGCGGAACTTGAGGACTGCGGCCCCGGAATCCTCCGCCTCGATGTGGCGTGCCTGCGTGGCGGTCTTCGCGATCACGCTCTCCACGGGCCCGACCAACCACTGCATCAGGTCCACGTAGTGGCTTGCCTGGTTCATCATGGCGCCGCCGTCGAACTCCCACGTACCGCGCCAGGACTCCTGGTCGTAGTACTCTTGCGGACGCGTCCACCGGACGGTGGTGTTCGCCATGTAGATGCGTCCGAAGCGTTCCTTGTCCACGGCGCGCTTGAGCAGCTGAATGGCCGGATTGAGCCGATTCTGCTTCACGACGAACAGGTGCACACCAGCGGCATCGCAGGCCGCGACGAGATCGTCCGCGCCCTCGAGGCTGATGGCCATCGGCTTTTCGGTGAGCACGTGACGTCCACGCTGCGCGGCGAGCATGCCGTGCTGCGGGTGCAGTCCCGACGGGGTGCAGATCGACACCAGGTCCGACGGCACCGCCTCGAGCATCGCGCCCAGCGAGTTGAAGGCCGGCACACCGTGCGCCGCCCCATTCCGCTCTGCGCGACCGGCGTCGGTGTCGGCCACCGAGACCAACTCGAGCTGGGGAACCTTGGCGATCGCGTCGAAGTGGTTGCGGCTGATGCGGCCGCAACCCACCAGCGCCACGCGCACGCGTCCCTGGACGGTATTCTTGACGACGGTCATCGCATCCCGAGATTGGGGCCGCTCACCTGACGGACGACGCCGTCGACGAGCGCATAGCTCGAGCTGCACACTCGACAAGTGCCCGTGCCGCTGTCCGCGATCCGCTCCCCACACTGGCACATCCAGCCAACGCGACGCGCAGGAACCCCCACCATCAGCGCGACCGCGGGCACGTCGCCCGTCACAACCGCACCCGCACCGACAAAGGCATACTCGCCGAGCGTGGACCCGCAGACGATCGTCGCGTTGGCGCCGATGGAGGCACCGCGGCGCACCAGCGTCCGACGATACTCATTCTTGCGCGACACATGGCTGCGTGGATTCATCACGTTGGTGAACACCATCGACGGCCCGCAGAACACATCGTCCTCGAGCTCCACACCCTCGTAGATGGACACGTTGTTCTGGATCTTCACGTTGGAGCCGATACGCGTGCCGGCCATGACGACCACATTCTGGCCGAGCGAGCTGCGCGCGCCGATGATCGCGCCAGGGAGGACATGACAGAAGTGCCACACCTTGGTGCCCGCGCCGATCTGTGCACCATCGTCCACATATGCCGACTCGTGAACAAACGCCGTCTCGTGAACGCTCATCGCGGTGCGGACGCCGCATCGAGGATGTCCTGCTGCCACTCCTGGAGCGATCGCACCGCGGAGGTACGCGAGCGGAGAGAAAGGATCGCGTCGCTCGCGGCGCTGGCGGCCGAGAGCGTGGTGGTGTAGGCCACGCGATTGCGGATCGCTGCCTGGCGCAGCGTGTAGTCGTCCCACTGTGCGTGCTTGCCCAAGGGCGTATTCACGAGCAGCTGCACCTCGCCGTTCAAGACGAGGTCGAGGCAGTTCGGCCGACCCTCGTGCACCTTGAATACCGTGCTGACGGGAATGCCTCGCGCTCGGAGATACTTCGCGGTCCCACCCGTCGCATGCAGCTTGAATCCCATCTCGTGGAAACGCCGCGCGATGGGCGTCACGTTGGCCTTGTCGGAGTCGTTGACCGTGATGAGCATGGCGCCCTCGAGCGGGAGGCCATTCCCCGCCGCCAGCTGGGCCTTCGCGAACGCACTGCCGAACGAATCGGAAATACCCATCACCTCGCCGGTCGATCGCATCTCCGGGCCAAGCACGGGATCCGTCCCCGCAAACTTGTTGAATGGAAACACGGCTTCCTTCACCGAGACGAACGGCGGAATGATCTCCTCGGTGAAGCCGATCTCCGCGAGCGTCTCGCCGCACATCACGCGCGCCGCGTGCGACGCCAACGGCACGCCGATCGCCTTGGAGACAAAGGGGATGGTGCGGCTCGCACGCGGGTTCACCTCGAGCACATACACAACCCCGTGCTGGATGGCAAACTGCACATTGATGAGGCCAACGACCTTGAACGCCTTCGCCATCGCGACCGTCTGGTCGCGCATCGTCTGCAGGTCCTTCTCGCCGATGAGATAGGGCGGCAGCACGCACGCGGAATCGCCGGAGTGAATGCCCGCGTCCTCGATATGCTGCATGACCCCGCCGATCACGACCTGATGACCATCGGACAGCGCGTCGACGTCAACCTCGTACGCATCCTCGAGAAACCGATCAATCAGAACGGGGCGATCCTCGGACACCCGGGCCGCCGTTGCGAAATAGTCCCGGAGCGATGGACCGTCATACACGATCTGCATGGCGCGTCCCCCGAGCACATAGCTCGGCCGCACCAGCACCGGATAGCCAATCCGATCGGCCGCCTCGAGCGCTTCCTCCACGTTTGTGGCCGTTCCATTGGGCGGCTGCGTCAGGCCCACCTCGCGGGCAATCCCCTCGAAGCGCCGGCGATCCTCGGCCGCGTCGATGGAATCCGGCGACGTGCCAAGGATGCGCACCCCAGCGGCCTCCAGGCCGCGCGTGAGCTTGAGGGGCGTCTGTCCGCCAAGCTGCACGATCACGCCCATCGGCCGCTCGCGCTCGACGATTTCGAGCACGTCCTCGAGCGTCAGCGGCTCGAAGTACAGCTTGTCGGACGTGTCGAAGTCCGTGGAGACGGTCTCGGGATTCGAGTTGATCATGATCGTCTCGTACCCCTGCTGCCGGAGCGCCATCGCGGCGCGCACGCAGCAATAGTCGAACTCCACGCCCTGACCGATGCGATTGGGACCGCTGCCGAGGATCACCACCGACTTGCGACCACTCCGCGGCGCCTCGCTCTCCTCGTCGTAGCTGCCGTAGAGATAGGGCGTGGCTGACGGAAATTCCCCCGCGCACGTATCGACCATCTTGTAGGCGGGACGAACGCCGAGCGTCCACCGATGCGCGCGAACGTCATCCTCCTTCTCGCCACGGATGTCGCCGAGCTGGCGATCCGAGAAGCCGAGCTGCTTCATGCGCCGCATCGCCGATGCGTCGATCGTACCGAGTGCCGCATACTCGCGCTCGGCCTCGATCAGCTCCGCCATCTGCGACAGGAACCACGGGTCGATCGCCGTGAGCTCGAACAGCTCGTCGACGCTCATCCCCATGAGGAACCCGCGCTTCACCTGGTAGATGCGCTCCGGGGTGGGCTGTCGCAGACCGCCGCGCAGTGCTTCGATCGAGTCGTCGTTCAGCCGGTCATCGATGAGACGCTTGCCCACTTCCCATCCCGACCGTCCATTCTCGAGCGCCCGCAGTGCCTTCTGGAACGCCTCCTTGAACGTGCGGCCGATCGACATCGATTCGCCCACACTCTTCATCTGCGTGGTCAGTAGCGGGCTCGCCGTCGGAAACTTCTCGAAGGCGAAGCGCGGCACCTTCACGACGACATAATCGAGCACCGGCTCGAAAGAAGCCGGCGTGGTCTTCGTGATGTCGTTCGAGATCTCGTCGAGGCGATAGCCGACAGCCAGTTTTGCGCCGATGCGCGCGATCGGAAAGCCCGTGGCCTTCGAAGCGAGCGCCGAGGAGCGCGACACACGGGGGTTCATCTCGATCACCACCATCTCGCCATCCTGCGGATTGATGGCGAACTGGATGTTGCAGCCACCGGCATCCACGCCAACCTCGCGAATGATCGCCACGGCCGCGTCGCGCATGTGCTGGTATTCGCGGTCCGTCAGCGTCATCGCCGGGGCGACGGTGATCGAGTCGCCGGTGTGCACCCCCATCGGATCGAGATTCTCGATGGAGCACACGATGACGACATTGTCGAACTGGTCGCGCATGACCTCGAGTTCGAACTCCTTCCAGCCGATCAGCGAGCGCTCGATCAGGATCTGGGTGGTCGGCGAGAGATCGAGACCACGCCGGACCGTTTCCTCGAACTCCTCGCGGTTGTAGGCGATGCCACCGCCGGTACCGCCGAGCGTGAAGGACGGACGGATGATCGCGGGAAACCCGCTGACCTCGAGCAGGGCCACGGCCTCCTCGAGGGTATTGGCGATTCCACCCTGTGCGCAGTCGAGACCGATGCGCGTCATCGCCTCGCCGAACTGCTTGCGATCCTCGGCGATGGCAATGGCGCGCGACGACGCGCCGATCAGCTCCACGCCGTACTTCTCCAGCACGCCATTCTCCGCGAGCGTCATCGCGACGTTCAGGGCGGTCTGGCCACCCATGGTCGGCAGCAGGGCATCGGGCCGCTCGCGCGCGATGACCAACTCGACGAAGTCCGCCGTCACCGGCTCGATGTACGTTCGGTCGGCGATCTCCGGGTCCGTCATGATCGTGGCCGGGTTCGAGTTGATCAGGATCACCTCGTACCCCTCTTCGCGCAGAGCCTTCGTGGCCTGCGTGCCAGAATAATCGAACTCGGCGGCTTGTCCGATGACGATCGGACCCGAGCCGATGACGAGAATCCGGTGAATGTCAGCGCGTCGCGGCATGAATCAGGTCGTCGATGATGTCATTGCGTGTGCGACGGGGCGCCCAGCCCGTGGCGCGTCGCAGTTTGTTATTGCTGCCGACGAGCACCGGCACATCCACCGCGCGCGCCAGTTCGGTGTCCGACCCGACGTCGGCACTGATCCCGAGGCGGGTGAGCACCGCGTTCGCCAGGGCGCGGACGCTCGTACCCTCGCCGCTGCAAACGTTGTAGGCCTCCCCCTCGCCGCCGCGCTCCAGCAGGAGAATATATGCGGCGACGACGTCCTCCACATGAAGGAAATCGCGCACCGTATCGCCGTTCCCGATCGACAGCCGGCCGCCGACCGGCGGAAGGCGGAGCGCGCGACTAATAATGCTCGGCAGGAGAAAATGCGGTCCGTGGCCGACCCCGGAATGGTTGAAGCTGCGCGTGCAGACGACGCGCATGCCATCACTCCGGTATGCCTGCAGCGCCGCGACTTCCTGCGCAACTTTCGACGCCGCATAGAGGGTGAGCGGTCGTTGCTCCGCGTCTTCCCGCAGCGGCATGTCGCCGAGTTCGTGGCGCCCGTACTGCTCCGCTGATCCCACGATCACGATCGTGGGATCAGTACCGCCACCATTGCGCTGGCGACTCAATTCGGAAAGGAGGCGCACCGCGCCGACCGCGTTGACTTCGTAGGCGTAGGCCGGACTTGCCTTGGCATCGAGCACGTGACTCACGCCCGCCAGATGCAGGACCAGGTCGGCCTCCGCCTGGGCGACCGCCGCGGCGACCTCGTCCTGCCGCGTCATGTCCATCGCCTTCCACGTCACCTGCGACAGCTCGTCGCCGGTCAAGACGCCCGCCTTGGGCAACTCGCCAATCCCAGCGGCCGTGATCGACCACCCCTGTTGGAGCATCGCGCGCATCGCCCATTGCGCGACGAACCCGTTGCCACCCGTGACGAGGGCCCGCTTGCTCACTTGACCGCGGTGTGGCGTGCGAGGTCTGCGGAGACCATCATCTGAATGAGCTCGCGAAACCGTACCGTGGGCTCCCACTCCAGCCGTTCCTTCGCCTTCGTCGAGTCACCGACGAGCAAGTCGACTTCCGCGGGACGGTCATACCGGCGGTCATGCTTGACGAAGTCCTGATAGTCCAGGTCGACCGCTTCGAAGGCATACTGGCAGAGCTGCCGCACGGACCAGGTCTCACCTGTGGCAATGACGTAATCATCCGGCTCGTCCTGTTGCAGCATGCGCCACATGGCGTCCACGTAGTCGCC
>JBBQFW010000012.1:0-30203 GCA_038322445.1 Gemmatimonadales bacterium | reverse complement strand
CAGTCCGACATCGTCGCGCAGGGCTTCGGCTCACTCGGCCTCATGACGAGCGTGCTGTTGACGCCCGACGGCCAGACGATGGAGGCGGAGGCGGCGCACGGCACGGTCACGCGCCACTACCGCGAGCACGAGAAGGGCCGGAAGACGTCGACCAACCCGATCGCGTCGATCTTCGCGTGGACGCGCGGGCTCGCGCACCGCGGGAAGCTGGACAACACGCCCGCGCTGATCGAATTCGCCAACGCACTGGAGGCAGTGTGCATCGCGGCGGTGGAGTCCGGCGAGATGACGAAGGACCTCGCGATTCTCATCGACGCGAAAGCGCCTTACCTGAATACCGAGGACTTCCTCGATACGATTGACCGACGCCTCCAGGTAAAGATGGGGTCTGACAGTCGGACAGTCTGACCCGCTCGCCGCTTCGCGGCGGCTCGTCTGACAGCGGGTCAACTGAAGTCTGACAGCTATACGCTACACCACTGGGTCCCGTGGCGTGATGGCGTGGTTGTTTGAACTCGCTGGTGGTTGAAGTGGCGCATCAACCCAGTTGTGTAGATCAAGACGGTCCGACCGCGGCAAAGCCGCGGCTACAGCCGCGGCTTTGTCGCCCGCGGGACCTTCCCGCAGTTTGCCGGCCAGTTCTCGGGCCACGTGCCCGGCGACCGGTCACGCTTGATGAACGTCGGGTCCTCGCTCGCCGCATAGGCCATCATCGCGGCCAGCGTCGCGTTGTGCTTCAAGTCGTCGAACACGATCTTGTCGTACGTGTCGCGGTTCGTGTGCCAGGTATACGTGCCATAGTTCCACTGGACCGCACCCATGCCGATCGACGGCGTGCCGAAGCACGCGAACACTGCGCCGTCCGTACCACCGGGATTCCCCGTCGGCACGTCGTTGAAGCTCCACGATACCACGTTCGCACTCATGCTGTCCGTGTAGAATGACGGCAGCATCGAATACCACGACTTGAGGTGCGGTCCGATGTCGGTCAGCCCTGACGACGACAGTGACTGCACGCGGCCGGTGCCGTTGTCCTGGTTGAAGAGCGCCTGCAGGCCCTTCATCACTTCCGGATGGTCGGCGGTGAACGCGGTTGACCCGTTCAGCCCCTGCTCCTCGCTGGCCCAGTGCCCGACCATGATTGTGCGCTTCGGATGCGGATACGCGAGCTTCAGGATGCGCATCGCCTCCATCGCCATCATGGTGCCCGTGCCGTTGTCCGTAGCACCCGAGGAGCCGTCCCACGAGTCGAAGTGCGCGGACAACATCACGTATTCGTCCGGCTTCTCGGTGCCCCTGATCAGCCCGATCGTGTTGAACACCGGCTGCTCGCCGAGCAGCGAGGCATCGAGGTCGAGCTTCACGATTGGCTTCTGGTTGTTCTGCGCGAGTCGTGCAACGAGGCCATAGTCCTCACACTCGAGCGTCACCGCGGGCGCAACCTTGTCGTAGGTCTCGAAGATCTCGATCGTGCCCCATCCGCCCGCGCCAGCCGGCGCACCGCCGCGAGCACCAACGCTACCCGCGATGCCGGCGGCGGGCCCACCGCCGCGCATGCTGCCGGGACCCGGTACTGCACCACCGCGTGTGCCACCCGCGCCACCGCGCCCCGCTGCTCCCGCGGCGCCGAATGGATTCGCGAACCCGCTCAACTTGTTGCGCGACGAGATCACACCGACCACGCCGGCCTTCTCCAGCCGAACGCCAAGCGTGCCTGTGCCCAGGGCGAGCGAGTAGCCCGTGCCGCGATAGAGCTTCGTGCTGTCGGGGTGTCCGTCGGGGCCCATCATCACCGACCAGTCAGACTGCATCTGTGCAATCAGGGTGTCCATGTGCGCGATCGACGCGGCCGTGCCGAACCGGTTCCAGTCCTCCGAGGGACGACACGTCGGCCACGGTGGCGAGACCATCACGATCTTGCCCTTCGCCTTCGGGAGCCACTTCACGAACTCGGTGCTATCGCTGAACTTCGGCAAGAGGATCGCTTCCGCCCGTACCGTCTTGCCATTCGTCCCCGGGCTCCAGGCGAGCATCGTCCCGGCCAGCGAGCGCACACGCGGCTGCACCAGATCGATATGCGACGTCCCCCGGCGCCAGCCGCGCCACGTGCCGTAGGGCTCGCGCCTGGCGTCGATGCCCCACGCCTTGTACTGCGAGATGACCCAATCGCTCGCAGCGCGAATGCCGGGGCTGCCCGTCAGGCGCGGGCCGATCGAATCAAACAGGGTCTGCGAGAGCTGCTGGACGTGCGAGCTGTCCATGCCGAGTCGCCAGATGCGGTCGATCGTCGCATCGGACTGGGCAGAAGCAGGAGACGCGAAGCACAGCGCGCACGCCGCGACAATGAGCGTTGGACGCAGAGGTTTCATGGGGTCGGTCGAGTGGCGTGAGGGCGCGTCGATGCGCGCGGTCGTTAACTCCAAGCTACGTCTTGCAACGTGCATCGCCAGTAATTCGCTGCGTAACCCGCGGCGCTCCTTCGGTCCGGCCACGCTTGACACCCGCGCTCGCGTCTCGCATCGTCTGCGGAACCCACCCACCAGAACAGCGATGCGCTCACTCGTCGTCCTCTCATTCGCCCTGATGACCGCATGCGCTTCTGCGCCGGCGGGAACTGCATCGCCCGATCGCGAAACGGTGCGCGTGTCAGGCGCCGGCAATCTCAGGATAACGGCAATGGACCAGACATCCGACACGAAGATCAGCTTCCCGGTCGGCAAGGTGTGGCACGCGCTTCCCGCTGCCTACGAGCAGCTCGGCATTCCGATCACCCAGGCGGACGACCCCACGCATACCATTGCCAACGGCGGTCTCAAGATTCGTCGCGTCCTCGGGCAGACGTCGCTGAGCCGCTACATCGATTGCGGCACAACGCAGATCGGCGAGAACGCCGACTCGTATGACGTCTACCTGACGGTCACGACCAGGATCGATGAAGAGCCCACATCGGGACTGAGCATCCTCCGCACCACGTTCGAGGCCATGGCGCGTCCGATCGCCTTCTCGCGTGACTACGCACGCTGCTCGTCGAAGGGTGAGCTCGAGAAACGCATCGCGGCCGCGGTGAACGCGCAACTCCAGTAGGCCGCGCGCCTTCCCGCTATGTCATTCCCGCGCCAGCGGGAATCGATATTCATCGCGCGGCGAGACTCGTCGTCAGGAAGCCGAGGTCGAGCTCGGGATAGACCGGGAATGAATGGAGCAGGGCCGCCACGCGCGCCAACGCCTCGGTCTTCACCGAGGCTTCGATCGTGTACTTCGCCTTGCTCGGCCCGTCCTTCGCGGCAGTCGGCTTCGTCGCCGCCAGCACGGTCGCGATGATTGCACCGATCTCGCGCATCTCCGCGGCACCCATGCCGAGGGTCGTCGTTGCAGGCGTGCCGAGGCGCAGCCCGCTCGTGTACCACGGTCCGGCCGGATCGAACGGAATGGTGTTGCGATTCATCGTCAGCCCGCATTCGCGCAGCGCCGACTCGCCCTGACGACCCGTGAGTCCCAGCCGTTCGACATTCACCAGCACCAGGTGATTGTCCGTGCCGCCGGTGAGCACCTTGTGCCCTTGCTCCATCAGCGACGCGCTCAGCGACCGTGCGTTGTCGACGATCTTTGCGGCATACGTGCGGAACTCCGGTCGCAGTGCCTCCGTGAACGCCACGGCCTTCGACGCCATCACGTGCGGCAACGGCCCCCCCAGCACGAGCGGGCACCCCTTGTCGACCTGCTCGGCAAACTCCTTCGTCGTGAGCACCAGTCCGCCACGCGGGCCGCGCAGCGTCTTGTGTGTCGTCGACGTGACCATCTGCGCGTGCGCAACCGGATTGAAGTCGCCCTCGAACACCTTGCCCGCGACCAATCCGGCGAAGTGCGCCATGTCCACCATCAGCACGGCGCCGACCTTGTCCGCGATCTCGCGCATCCGCGCGAAGTTCACCGAACGCGAGTACGCGCTGTAGCCGGCGAGCAGGATGAAGGGCTTCACCTCCTTTGCGATGCGCTCGATCTCGTCGTAGTCGAGCAGGTTCGTCTCGCGATTCACGAAATACGAATGCGACTCGAACATGCGACCCGACACGTTGCGCCGGTATCCGTGGCTCAGGTGGCCGCCTGAATACAGATCGAGGCCCAGCAGCCGCTGGTTGCCGAGCGACGCCCGCACCTCGTTCCACTGCGCCTGGGTGAGCTTGGCGGGGTCCGTCTCACCGAACCTCTCCAATGACGGCGCTTCGATGCGGCCACTCAGGATGGACCAGAACGCCACAAGATTCGCATCCGCGCCGCTGTGCGGCTGCACATAGGCATGCTCGGCGCCGAAGAGCTCGCACGCACGGTCGGCCGCGAGCTGCTCGATGGTGTCGACATTCTCGCAACCGGCGTAGAAGCGCTTGCCGGGCACGCCTTCCGCGTACTTGTCGGTGAGCAGGTTCGCCATCGCGGACTGCGTCGCGAGTGACGAGTAGTTCTCGCTCGCAATGAGCTTCACCGCGTTTCGCTGGTGCGATAGCTCGGCGACGATCGCCCGTGCCGTTTCAGGCGATACCGAGGCGACCAGATCCAGGTTCGCGAGGTAGGCCATGAAGCCGACCGGCAGGTCGCCGATCGCCTTGCCGGAGGCATTGAGGTATTCCTCGATCAACGATAGCTGGGGCATGAGTCACTCGTGCGTGCGCGCGTGGGCTGGGCCGGACCATTCCGAGGCGATCCGCAGCAGACTGGCCGCGCACCGCGACGTGAATCTAACCTCGCAGCGAAAGGCCCGGCATGGCCCTTCTGCGCCCCCGTGTGACATACTTGGCGCCATGAACCGGCGAGACTTCCTGAACGCGAGCTCGGCCTCCGTGGCCGCTGGCTGGCTGGGGCGAAAGCTCCCGATCCCCGCGTGGCGCGAGCGGCCTCGGCCCAGCGCGGCGCAGCTCCAGTGGCAACGCGACGAGCTCGCGATGTTCCTGCATTTTGGCGTGAACACCTTTACCGACCGCGAATGGGGCGACGGCAAGGAGGATCCGTCGATCTTCAATCCCGCGCGCCTCGATGCGCGGCAATGGGCGCGCGCCGCGCGCGCGGCGGGCTTTCGGTCGATGATCCTCACCGCGAAGCACCATGACGGATTCTGCCTCTGGCCCACCGCGACCACGAAGCACAGTGTCGCGAGCAGCCCGTGGCGAAACGGTCAGGGCGACGTCGTCCGCGAGATGGTCGATGCCTGTCGCGCCGAGGGACTTCGTCCGGGCCTCTATCTGTCTCCGTGGGATCGCAACAATGCGGCGTATGGCGACAGCGAACGCTACAACGACCTCTACTGCGATCAGCTCACCGAGCTACTCACGCGCTACGGCCAGATAGCGGAAGTGTGGTTCGACGGCGCCAACGGCGAGGGTCCGAACGGAAAAAAGCAGCGCTATGACTGGCCGCGATTCTGGTCGCTCGTCAAGCGGCACCAGCCCGACTCCGTGATCTTCTCCGACGCTGGTCCTGACGTCCGCTGGTGTGGCAACGAGAGCGGAGCCGGCGGCGATCCCAACTGGTCGATGGTCGATCCCGCTGTGGTGCCGTATCCGGGCGTGAGTGGGCCAGCCATCATCCCTGCGCTCCAGCACGGCGATCCAAACGGCACGGTGTGGCGGCCCGCCGAGGTGGATACCTCCATTCGGAAGGGCTGGTTCTATCATGCTACCGACGATACTTCCGTGCGCTCGGTAGACAATCTCGTGGACCTCTACTTCAATTCAGTCGGCCGCAACTCGAAGCTGCTACTGAACGTGCCTCCGACCCGCGACGGCCTGCTGCACGACGTCGACGTCGCCCGCCTCGCGGGGTTCAATGAGCGCTTGCAGACGGTGACGCTCACGGGCAATTCCGCCGACGCGCGCACAACCTGGAAGCCCACGGGCGACCGCACGGCCGAAGCCATCGTCGATCTTGGGCGCACGGTGTCGGCCTCCATGGTGCGACTCGCCGAGAACATCGCGAACGGGCAGTCTGTCGCGCGGTATACGCTCTACTCGGCCACGACTGGCGACTGGAGCGTGCTCTCGCGGGGCGGCACGATCGGCTACGCCAAGGTGGACCGGTTTGCACCGACCAGCATGCGTCGGTTGCGCCTGGTGATCGAGGATGCGGTCGCGACGCTTGATCCGGTGACGATCGTGTTGTGACGGGGACGCGCCGCTTGGAGTTGGGCGAGTCACACGAGGCGCGAGGACGAATGCATCGGCTCCGGCGATCGATCACGATGGGGATGGCACTGGCACTCAGCGCGCTCAGCGCCTGCCGCGCGAGCACCGCGCCGGAGGAAAGTACTCTCGCGCAGGCGCGGCAGCGCTGGGCGCTGAATAACGTACGCTCATACGATTTCACGGGCGCCGTGTCGTGCTTTTGCACGACCGATGCGCTACGCGCCGTCACGGTGTCGGTGACCGACGGCGTCGTCACGCGGCGAGTGTACGCGGATACCGGCGAGCCGATCCCCGCGTCGAACAACACCTTCTCGACCGTTGAGGCGCTGTTCGACATCATCGGTTCCGCGATTGCCCGGCACGCCCAGCGCGTCGACGTGTCGTACGATCCCGTCCGCGGCGTGCCCTCCCGCATCTCGATCGACGGCAGCTTCCAGGTTGCCGACGACGAGGTCTGGTACAGCGTCAGGGACTTCCGCGCACGCTAGATCCCGAAACTCGTCATTCCCGCGAAAGCGGGAATCCATTTGGGCTCTATGACCATGGATTCCCGCGTGCGCGGGAATGACGAACGCATTTCGAAAGCACGGGTTCACGATGGACACACGCTAGCGCGTTCGCCAGGTCCCGACCGCGAGGGGCAGACCGGCAACGACGCATGGTTTCTTCGCAACTCCGTTGCGATATTTGGTCGACGCATTGCGCTCGTTCCACGCATCGGAGATGACTCATGAAGGGTTTCGTTCCTGCGCTCGCTGGCCTGGTCCTTTGCGTTGGTGCGGCGGCGCACGCGCAGGGGAACACAGATGTCAGCCGCGCTCCCTGGCTAAACGAACGACTGCCCTTTGCCCAACGCGTGGACGAGCTCGTCGGCCGCATGACGCTCGCCGAGAAGGTTTCGCAGATGAAGGACGTGGCGGACCCGATCGACCGGCTCGGCGTCCCGGCGTACAACTGGTGGAACGAAGGGCTCCACGGTGTCGCACGCGCTGGCCTCGCAACTGCATTCCCGCAGGCCATCGGGTTCGCCGCCACGTGGGACTCCAGTCTCGTCTACCAGATGGCGTCGGTCATTTCCGATGAATTCCGCGCGAAGTACCACGATTACCTCCGGCAGAACCAGCACGGTCGCTACCAGGGACTCACGGTCTGGTCGCCGAACATCAACCTCTTTCGCGACCCGCGGTGGGGACGTGGGCAGGAGACGTACGGGGAAGATCCGTACCTGACCGGCCACATCGCGGTGCCGTTCATCCGCGGTCTGCAGGGCGATGACCCGAGGTACTTCAAGACCATCGCGACGGTGAAGCATTTCGCGGTGCACAGCGGTCCCGAGCTCGAGCGCCACGGCTTCGATGCCATCGTGAGCGAGCGCGACCTCCGCGAGTCGTACCTGCCGCAGTTCGAGCAGGGCATCAAGGTCGGGGGCGCGTACTCGCTCATGTGCGCCTACAACCGCATCGGCGGACAGGCGGCGTGCGCGAGCCCTCGCCTCGAGCAGGACATCCTCCGCGGCGAATGGAAATTTCCCGGCTACATCGTGTCCGATTGTGGCGCGATCGACGACATCTACCTTCGCCACAAGGTCGCCGCAACCGCCGCCGGGGCCGCCGCCGCCGCCGTGAAGACCGGCACCGATCTCGATTGCGGCCGCGTCTACCCGAATCTCGTCGACGCAGTGAAGCAGGGACTCATCACCGAGGCACAGATCGACACCTCGGTGAAGCGCCTGTTCCTTGCCCGCATGAAGCTTGGCATGTTCGACGCACCGGAGCACGTCCCCTGGGCGAGCACGCCTATCGCCATCCTCGACCAGCCGTCGCACCGACAGGTTGCGCGCCAGGTGGCACGCGAGTCGATCGTGCTGCTGAAGAACACCAACCGCACGCTGCCCCTGCGCAAGACGATCGGCACGCTCGCCGTCATCGGTCCGAACGCCGACCAGAAGGCGATGCTGATGGGCAACTACAATGGCGATCCCTCCGATCCCGTGACGCCGCTGCGCGGCATTCGCGAGGCAGTATCGCCCGCCACGCGCGTGCTCTATGCGCGGGGCGCCGACCTCGCGGACGACTTCCCGGTAGTCGAGACGGTGCGACCGGCTGCACTGACCACGCCGCAGGGTCAGCCGGGGCTGAGCGTCGAGTTCTTCGCCGGCCAGACCTTCGACGGAGCACCCCTGCTCTCGGCGACCGACTCCACGCTGGATGCGCACTGGGGCGACGGCGCGCCGCGCGGTCTGAATCCTGACGACTTCAGCGTGCGCTGGACGGGCGCGCTGAATCCTGCCGCAACGGGCACCTACGCGATCGGCCTCTCGGGCACGATGAAGTTCCGGCTGTACATCGACGACAGCCTCGTCGTGAAATCCAGCTACGCGCGACGGAACGACGAGACCCCCGACCCGCGCGTCGTCCAGACGACGCTTCGACTCGATGCGGGCAGGACCTATCGCCTGCGCGTCGAGGCAAACGAGACCTACGGCGACGCGCAGCTCCAACTCCTCCTCTCGACACCGCGCGAGTCACTCGAAGCAGACGCGATCAAGGTCGCTCAGCAGGCCGACGCCATCGTCATGGTACTCGGACTCACCGCACGTCTCGAAGGCGAGGAAATGCCCGTGGCGATCGAGGGCTTCCGCGGCGGTGACCGCACGCGTATCGACCTTCCCGCTGCGCAACAGCGGCTCCTGGAGAACATCACCGCGCTCGGCAAGCCCGTCGTGCTCGTGCTGCTCAATGGCAGCGCGCTCGCGGTGAATTGGGCACAGGACCATGTGCCGGCGATCGTGGAAGGCTGGTACCCCGGTCAGGCCGGAGGCAGCGCATTGGCGGACGTCCTTTTCGGCGACTACAACCCCGCTGGTCGCCTGCCCGTGACCTTCTACCGCGACACGACCGACCTGCCCGCCTTCAGCGACTACAACATGGCGGGGCGCACGTATCGCTACTTCCGCGGCACGCCACTGTATCCGTTCGGGCACGGGCTGAGCTACACAAGCTTTGCCTACTCCGGATTGCGCACGAGTGCCCCCTCAATCAGGGCCGCTGGATCAGTCACCGTCTCCGTCCGGGTACGCAACACGGGCGCGCGCGCCGGCGACGAAGTCGTGCAGCTCTACACTCGCCACATTGGATCGGCGGTCACGCGGCCGAACCGTGAGCTCCGCGGCTTCAAGCGGATCTCGCTCAAGCCCGGGGAGCGGCGCTCCGTCCGCTTTGCGCTCCCCGCATCGGCGCTCGCATACTGGGACGAGTCGACACACGCGTGGAAGCTCGAGGGCGACACCGTCGCCGTGGAAGTCGGCGCCTCATCCGCCGACATTCGCCTCCGGACGACCCTGAAGGTGATCGCGGGACGGTAACTCGCGTATCCGCCCCATTCGTCATTCCCGCGCACGCGGCAATCCATGTTCACAAGGCCAGTCCGTCATTCCGCGCACGCGGGAATGACGCGTTTCAGGATGGTCACACGGCTAGCGTGAGTTTCCCGAAATAGACGGTATTCGAGCATATGGTCGACTGCGCCGGAGGGGGTTTTCCCTCTGGCGCAGTGCATTTCGGGGTGGAGATAGTAAGTATATACAATATATGGTGGACAAACCTCGCTGACGGCCGTCCGGGACGCACCGGTATCAGCACGGTGTGAGGCGGATGTCGTGGGGCTTGCGCACGACGGTGAGAGAGAGTATATACAAGCCATGGCGAGCTTCCAGATCGTCACCGCCGGTGGGCACCGCTATATCCGGATCGTCGAGTCCTTCCGCGATCCGGTCACCAAACGCCCCAAGCTGCGCGTCCTCCGCCACCTCGGGCGCGCCGACGACCTCCTCCAGCGCCTCGCGCAGCAGGAGGCCGTGCACGTGGACTCGCGCGCCCATGGCGCGGTCGCCGCGGTGTGGCAGCTCGCCCGCGACCTCGGGCTCCCGGCGCTGATTGATGCGCAGCTCCCCCCCGGCGCCGCGTCGGCGCGGCACGATGGCCTCACCGTCGGCGCGTCGCTCACGCTGGCCGCCGTCGGCCGCACCTGTCAGGCCACCAGCAAGCGGGGCTTCGCCGCGTGGGCCGCGCAGACCACGCTGGGCGACCTCGCGGGCGTCGATGTCACCCGCCTGACCAGTCAGCACTTTTGGGATCAGATGCACCAGCTCCCCCTCGCGGCCATCGCGGCCATCGAAACGGCCCTCGTCGCGCGGGTGCTCGCGCAGTTTCAGCTGCCGGTCGACACGGTGCTCTACGATGCGACGAATTTCTTCACCTTTCTCGCGACCACCAATGCGCGCGCCACCCTCCCGGCGCGCGGGCACAACAAGCAGAAGCGCCACGATCTCCGCCAAGTCGGCGTCGCGCTCTGCTGCACCCGCGGCGGCGCGGGCGGGCCGGCGATCCCGCTCTTTCACCAGGTGTACGGCGGCGCGCGGCCCGACGTGCGCGTCTTCGCCGAGGTGCTGCCCTTGTTACGCGAGCGCTTCGTGGCCGTGGGGGGGGCGCTCACCGACGTCACCGTGGTGTACGACAAAGGGAACGTGTCCAAGGCCACGCAGGCGCTGGTCGATGGGCCGGGCGAGACGGCCCCGCTGCACTACGTGGCGGCGCTCACCGCCGCGAGCCAGCGGGCGCTGGTCGGCGAGGCGACGCCCCACCTGCAGCCGGTGGTCCTCAGTCCCGACGACACGGTGCAGGCCTATCGCACCCGGCGCGTCGTGTGGGGCGCCGAGCGGACGCTCGTCGTCCTGGTCTCCCCACGGCTGCAACAGGGCCAGCGCCGCGGCGTCGAGCAGCATCTCGCCAAGGCGGTGCGCTGGCTCGAACAGGTGCAGGCCACGCTCGCCGGCGGGCGGCAGCGCCGCACGCGCGCGACGCTCGAGGCCGTGATCGCCGAGCGCCTCCGCGGCCAGCATCTCCGGGAGATCGTCACGGCCCACGTGACGGGCGAGGGAAAAACGCTGGCCCTCGACTTCGCCGTCGACACCGCCGCCCTGGACCGGCTCGAGCGCGAGTGGTTCGGCCGGCTCGTGCTCATGACCGATCAACACGACTGGAGTACGGCCGACATCATTCGGACGTACCGCGGCCAGGCGGTGGCGGAAGGCGTGTTCCGCACCCTGAAGGACCCGCTCCGCCTCGCGCTCCGGCCGCAATATCACTGGACGGATCAGAAGCTCCACGTCCACGCGTTCCTCTGCGTCACCGCCTATCTGCTCGCCACGCTCGTGCACCTGCAGGCGACACGGGACGGCGGCTACGTCGGGAGCCTCGATGCGCTCTTCGACCAGCTCACGGCGATCCGCCGCGTGCAGGTGGCGCGCGTGACGACGCGCGGACGGGCGCACGTCTCCCACCAACTGGAAACGCTGTCCCCGCTGCAAGCGCGGCTGGTCGCGGTGCTCACCCTCCCGGCATAAGGCGCTGTTAGTATATACGGACCTCCGGCGGTAACTCCCGCTCTCGCAAGCCCTTAGCGGTGCTGTCGGCTGTTTCGCGGGAAACTCCCGCTAGAGATCGCACGGGGCAAACAATGGTACGCCACCGCTCTACCGCAGAGCTGACGTCAGCATCGGTTTACAGACAACTGCAACACCACGTGCGTTACACGATCACGTTGTAACCGCGGATGCGCGGCAACGGACTGCTCGGCATCATCGGCATGGCAGGCATCATCGGGAAATCGCCAACCCCTCCGTCGAACAAGAACATGGATGCACCGGAACGGGGCAGGTCGCCCGCGCGAACGGCCTTTACCGTCACGTCACGGAACTGGCCGTTGGAGTAGACCTTCAACGTCACGTTGTCGCCGGGCTTGAGCGCATTGACCTCTCGCTGCAGCCGCTGCGCCTTGGTGCTGGCGAGGAACCGATCGCCGGCATCCTCTCGGGCCACGCGCAGGTTCACGCCGTTGACGGCCGCGATGCGATTGCCTTCTTCGATACCTGCCTTCGCCGCCGGTGAGGAGTCCGTTACGCTCATCACCAGAACGCCAAGACTGTCACGACGACTGCCGGTGCGTCCAAGCCCGATGCCAAGTGCCGCGCGGTTCTCGAGGTCCGCGCGGGAGCTCCGGCTGAAAGTCGTTGCGGTAGGGAACAGGACGTCGGAGTCCGCGGTCTTCAACGTGATCGTCTGGGTGCGTCCGTCGCGGTAGACCTTGAGCTCCACGTCATCGCCGGGCCTGGACTTCGCGAGCTCCCGCGTCAGGCGCCGCGTGAAAGCGGTCGACATCTCTCCATCTTCCACGTCGGCGGCATTCACTCTCAGGCTCACGCCATTGATCGCCGCCAGGCGATTGCCCTCCTCGAGCCCGGCCTTCTCGGCCGGACTGCCCTTCGTGATCGACGTGATCATGAGGCCGAGCGTGTCGCGCAGCGTGCCGGTCGTCGACGTGCCGATCCCGAGCGCAGCGCGGTGCTCCGGCTCGCGATCGATGGTGTACGCGCGGGCGATGACGGGCTGGGAAATTCGCACGCGTGTCTGGGCGGATGCAGCGTGGGCAAAGGTGGCGCTGACGGCGGCAAGGGCAAGGAGCCTGGTGTGTCGCATGGGTGAGTCCTCGGAGGTCCAGTGGGTGGCGTACGGGATGGGACACGGGGTCCGCCGCGAGGGTTGCCTTTACGAGCCTCGTATATTTATCGCATGGCTACCACGCTCCCCCCCGCGAAGGTCCAATCCGCCGCGCCCGATCTCGATGCCTTCGCGCATCACTGGCAGGACGAGGCGGACGCCGCGTACCTCTATCGTCTCCTCGCCGACGCCGAGCCCGATCCGGCCAAGCAGGACATCTACCGCCGCCTGGCCGCGGTGGAGGATCGTCACCTCGAGATCTGGGCAGGCCTGCTCGGCCAGCATGGACGAACGATCGGACCGCACCGCCCCGGCGCACGCACGCGACTCCTCGCGACGCTCGGCCGGTGGTTCGGACCGAAATTCCTGCTACCCATGCTGCTCGCCGAGGAAGGGCGCGAGGTCAAGGCATATCTCGACATGCACCGGACGACCGGCCGCAACGTGGCCGGCCGCGACGAGGCGCTGTTGCTCGCCCGTGAATCCGCCGAGCACGCGACGACGCTCAATGGCGTGGCCGGACGCACGGGCGAGCCCTGGCACCGCACCGGCGCTGGCGGCTTCCTTCGCAACGTGGTCTACGGGTTCAACGACGGGCTGACGGCGAACTTCGGTCTCGTCGCGGGCGTGATCGGGGCGACGACGGGAACGACGGACCATGCGGTCATCGTCGCCGGCGCCGCGGGACTCATCGCCGACGCGCTGTCCATGGGCGCGAGCGGCTATCTCGCGGCGCAGAGCGAGCGCGAGGTGTACGAGCACGAGATCGCCATGGAGCGTGACGAGATCGCGCTGATGCCGGAAATCGAGCGGGACGAGCTCGCGCTCATCTATGAGGCCAAGGGGATCGATCGCGACCACGCCTTCGCGCTGGCCACGCAGGTCATGGCCGATCCGGAACAGATGCTGGCCGAGCAGGTACAGGAGGAGCTGGGCATCAGTGAGGCAACCACCTCACCGTTGCGGGAAGCGTGGATCACCGGGACGGCGACGGCGATTGGCGCGCTCATCCCGGTGCTGCCGTTCTTCTTCCTCAGTGGGCGCACGGCGGCAATCGTCGCGTTCGCCGTGGCGATGCTCTCGCACTGGATCGTTGGAGCAGCGCGCGCGGTATTCACGGGACGCAGCGTCTTCCGCTCCGGCATGGACATGTTCGTGGTGGGGCTTGGCGTGGCAGCGGTCGGCTATTTCGTTGGGGAATGGATTGGGCGGCTGCTCTGATCCCTCTCGTTGTTCTTCTTGCATCCGCGCGCGGATGCACTGCTTCGCTCCTTCATCCCTGATCCGCGCGACATGCGACTTTCGAACGCGACCTTTGCGGCCATCCTGGTCAGCACGCTGGCGGCCACGGCATCGGCACAAATGTCAGGACCAGCCGGCAACCCGCCCGCTTCGCGCACGCAGTCGGACTACTACATCCCGATGTTCGGCGGCACCGCTGGCATCGCCATTCCGATCGGCCGCCTGTCCGATGACCACGCCGCGGGTTACGCGCTCGGTGCCGTGGCGGAGTACGCGGTGAGCGGACAGCCCTATTCGCTCCGCGCGGAAGGAATGTTCCAGCGTTTCGCGCTGAAGGCGGACCACGCGGGACGCGACGCGAACGTGCTCGACATCGGCACGTCGATTGTCTACCGGCTGGACATGATGTCGCAGGCGCGCACGTTCGTGACGGGCGGCATCGCGATCTACAACGCGACGGACGAAGGCACCCGCCCGGGGATCAACGCGGGCACGGGAGTGGAGATTCCATTGACGGGGTTTTCCGCGGTCGCGGAAGCACGACTCCATTTGATGCTTGCGGACGCACGACCGATCATGACCCTCCCGTTTACGATCACGATCCGCTTCTGAGGCCTGACGGCCTCTGGAGTCTGACGGATGACGGTCTGACCCGCTCGCCGCTGCTCGCCTGACAGCGGGTCAACTGAAGTCTGACAGCTGTTGCCTACACGACCTCGTCCCTCGACGCGTAGGCATTCCTTTGTGAGCACCCTATTGGCTCGTCTCCATCCTGAAACTCGTCATTCCCGCGAAAGGGGGAATGACGAACGCATTTCAAAAGCACGGTTTCATGATGGACACTGGCTCACGCGGCGCAGCGACCCAGTTGTGTAGATCATGACCGTCTGACCAGTCGGTTGACCCGCTGTCAGACAGTCAGAACTGTCAGATTACCAAATTCAGCATTCGGCCGGGCACGAAGATCACTTTCTTCACAGCACCAGTCACGAACTTCGCCACGCCGGGCTCTGCCATCGCCGCGGCAACCGCGTCGTCCTGCGTCACGTCCTTCGCCACGACGATCGTGCCGCGCGTCTTGCCGTTCACCTGCACGGCCATCGTCACCGTGCTCTCCACCAGCAGCGCCGGGTCGTACGTCGGCCAGCCCGAGTCGAACACGCTCACCTCGTTGCCGAGGATCGACCAGAGCTCCTCGGCAATGTGCGGCGCGAATGGGCTGACCAGCTGCACCAACGGCCGCACTTCGTCAACGCGCGGCTTCCGCTCGCCTGACCGCATGCTGTTCATGTACTCCATCATCGCGGCGATCGCGGTGTTGTAGCTCAGCTTCGGGATGTCCTCGCCGACCTTCCTGATCGTCTGGTGCAGCTTGCGTCGCACCTCGACGTCGACGTCGCCATCCCTGCGCGCGTCGTGCACCGAGCGCCAGAGCCGGTCGAGGAAGCGCTTCGCGCCCGAAATGCCCTTGTCGCGGAAGTCGCCGCCCTCTTCGTACGGACCCAGGAACATCAGGTACGTGCGGAACGCGTCGGCGCCCCACTCGCTGATGTAGTCATCCGGGTTCACGACGTTGCCCTTGCTCTTCGACATCTTCGCGCCGTCGCGCACGATCATACCGTGCGCGCGGAAGCGGGTGAACGGCTCCTCGAACTCGATGAATCCCGCATCGTGCAGCACCATCGTCACGAAGCGCGAATACAGCAGGTGCAGCACCGCGTGCTCGTTGCCACCGATGTAGCTGTGCACGGGCAGCCACCGCTTCGTCAGCGCGGCGTCGAACGGCACGTCGTCGCGATCGGAGCTCGGATAGCGCAGGAAATACCACGCGCTGTCGAGAAACGTGTCGCTCACGTCGGTCTCGCGCCGAGCGGGCTTGCCGCAGCTCGGGCATGCGGTGTGGTACCAGGCTTCGCTGCGCGCGAGCGGGCTCACGCCGGAGTCGTCCGGACGGAAGTCCTCGAGCTCCGGCAGCACCACCGGGAGCTGATCCTCGGGGACGGGCACCACGCCGCAGGCGTCGCAGTACACGATCGGGATGGGAGGGCCCCAATAGCGCTGCCGCGAGATGCACCAGTCGTGCAGCCGGTAGTTCACCACGGGAATCGCCGCCTTGTGCGATGCGAGCTCCGTGACGATTGCCGCCTTCCCCTCGCTGATGCTCAGGCCGTTGAAGCGGCCCGAGTTCACCAGCCGGCAGCCGTCCACGTCTGTGAATGCCGCGTCCTCGATCCGTCCATCAGCGCCCGGCGTGGCACCCGCGACCACCCGGACAATCGGCAGGTCGTAGATCTTCGCAAACTCGTGATCGCGCTCATCGTGACCCGGCACCGCCATGATCGCGCCCGTACCGTACTCCATCAGCACGTAGTCCGCGATCCAGATGGGGATCGGCATGCCGGTGCCCGGGTTGGTCGCGTACGCGCCCGTGAAGACACCGGTCTTGTCGCGCGTCGTCTTGCGGGTCACGAGATCCTGGCGCGCCGCACCGGCGACGTAGTCCTGCACCTCGTCGCGCTGCTCGTCGGTCGTGATGGAATCCACGAGCGGGTGCTCGGGCGCCAGCACGAGATACGTCGCACCGAAGATCGTGTCGGCCCGCGTGGTGAAGACGCGAATCTCCGTGGGGGTCACCGCCACTTCGCCCGAGAGACCAGCTGTCGCCGTCGCGCTGCCCGCGAACTCCATCACGTCCTGGACAACGAACGCTATCTCCGCGCCCTCGGACTTGCCGATCCAGTTGCGCTGCGCCGTCTTTGTGGTGTCCGACCAGTCGAGCGTGTCCAGGTTCGCCAGCAGGCGCCCCGCATAGTCGGTGATGCGGAAGAACCACTGCTCCAGGAAGCGCTGCTCGACCACCGTGCCGCATCGCTCGCACGCGCCGCCAACGACCTGCTCGTTCGCGAGCACGGTCTTGTCGAACGGACACCAGTTGACCGCCGCCTTCTTCTTGTACGCCAATCCTCGCTTGTACAATTGCAGGAAAACCCACTGCGTCCACTTGTAGTACGACGGGTCCGTCGTCGACAGCTCGTGCCGCCAGTCCACCATGAGACCGGTGCGCTGCACCTGTCGCCGGAAATTGTCGATGTTGCGCGGAATCAGTTCGCCGGGATGGATCCCGACCTTGATCGCATAGTTCTCGGAGTGGATCCCGAACGCGTCGAAGCCGAACGGCTCGAACACCGTGTGCCCCTGGAGCCGCTGGAATCGTCCGTGGATGTCGTTGCCCGTGAACGCGAACAGGTTGCCCACGTGCAGGCCTTCTGCACTAGGATACGGGAACATCATCAACGCGTAGTAGGGACGCGCACCATGCTCGAGGTCGGGCGCGTTCGTCCCTTCCGCGCGCCAGCGCGCCTGCCACTTTTCCTCGACGGCGGCAGGATCATACCCGCCCGGCTGGTCGCCAGCGGGTGGAAATGGCACAGGGTCTGTCATTGAAAGGCGGCTCGGCGCTCGGACCTCGGGGCAGCGCGAATGCGTCGGCTGCGAATGGACGTAGGTCTCACACTGCAATTTAGTACCGGGAGAGGGGCATTCAAGCACGCCGCGCTGCCGCTGCGTACGATGCACCACCCCGAGAAACACCCTGGCACCGGCTGTCCGACCACCGATGATGCGCTTTTCGCTCTTCGCTCCCATAGAGGCACGCCAGGCCCCTTCCCTGCACCGGCGCTTCATCGTCGGCGCCGGCGTGGGTGGCACGCTCGGCATCCTGCTGCTCGCCGCCGCGGCCGACCGGCTCCTCCACCGGCAGATTGCCGACGCGAGCGACACCCACATCGCCGACGCCGCGCAGCGCGCCCTCGCCACCGTCGCGCAGGAGATAGCCGGCCGCACGCGACTCACGAAGGTCATCGCCCTCGCGCCGGAAGTCATTTCCGCCGCGCGGCTTGGCGGTGCCCGCGCGCAGGCACTCGGCATCGTGGGCGCGGACATTGGCGCACTCGAGAAACGCTTCGATACGCAGCGCTCGCTCGACGTCTCCCCCGCCGCCCGCGCCTACCTCGCCGAGGCGCTCGCATCGTTCGACGGGGTGGAGGTGCTGCTGACCGATGCCAACGGCTACAACGGCGTGACGACGCGGCGCACGTCGGATTTCGTGCAGAGCGACGAGGCGTGGTGGCAGGCCGCGTGGCGCGAGGGAAGTGCGCCCCCCGGCATTGCCTACGACTCCTCTACCGCACAGACCACCATCGCACTCGCAACCGTCGTCCGCGACGGCGCGGCGAAGGTCGGCGTGATCAAGATCGGGTTCAGCATCACGCCGCTGCTCAACGCGATCGGCGGTGCGGGCGGCGGTGTCCGCATCGATATCGTCGACTCAGCCAGCCACGTGATGCTGAGCTCCGATCCTGCCCGCCT
Source organism: Gemmatimonadales bacterium (assembly GCA_038322445.1). GTDB lineage: Bacteria > Gemmatimonadota > Gemmatimonadetes > Gemmatimonadales > Gemmatimonadaceae > AG11. The sequence continues at coordinate 11,863 of JBBQFW010000012.1, read as the reverse complement.
TGGCCATACCATGCTGTTGAAGGGCCACTCGGCCGACAGCACGCACGCCATCGCCATGTCGATCGACGGAATGCCGGAGCGCGTCGCCGTGCTGGCGGCGAGCGGCCTTGGGTGGCGGGTCGCCGCACACGCGCCGGAATCCGAGATGGCCGACGCGCTACACGCGACGACCTGGGTCGTGCTCGCAGGCTCCGCGGTCCTGCTCCTGGCGCTCTTCGGCTTGCTCTACTCGATCGACCGCTTCCTCGACCGTCGCCTGTCCGCGCCGGCGCGCGAACTGGCCGAGGCCGCGGAGGCCGTGGCCGCTGGCGACTTCGGCGTCGAGGTGAGCCGCATGACGTCGGACGACGAGATCGGCCGCCTCAATCGCGCGGTGAGCGGCATGGTGGCGGAGCTGCGGCGCCTCGCGCAAGCCATCGCCATCTCGGCGCGCGAGACGAACGCAATGTCGTACGAGATCACGGCGGGGTCGGAAGAGATGGCGGCTACGGCAGGGGAGATCGCGAATACGGCCAGCGACCTCTCCGCGCAATCGGCAACGATGGCCGAGTCGATCAGCAGCATCGCGGAATCCGCTGGAACGTTGCGGACCCTGGCTACGTCGCTCGACGAGGGCGCGCGCGAGGGCGTGACGCGCAATTCCGCGCTGCGGTCGCTTGCCGTGGAGAACCGCGCGGGGCTCGATGCCACCGATGAATCGCTGCGCGGCCTGGTGGCCGATGTGTCCGCGAGCGAAGAGGCGATCGCGGCGCTCAGCGATGCGAGCGAGGAGATTCGCAGCTTCGTCACGCTCGTGCGGAAGCTGGCCCGGCAGTCGAAGTTGCTTGCGCTCAACGCGGCCATGGAGGCGGCGCGGGCCGGCGAACAGGGCGCGGGCTTCGCGGTCGTCGCGTCCGAGGTACGGCGCCTTGCGTCCATGTCCACTGACGCGGCGGAGCGCACCGAGGTCATCGTGCGCGGCGTGCTCCACGGCATCGATGCCTCGCGCAAGTCCACGAGTCGTGCGGTCGCGACGGCCGCGCACGTGCGCACGGCCACGTCGAAGGCGTCGGACTCCTTCGCCGACATCGAGCGCGCGGTGGCAGAGGCGGAGCAGTGGACCTCGGCCATCGAGGAATCGGCCACGACCACGAGCCGGCTCGTCGTGCAGATGACGCATCAGCTCGAATCGCTCGCCGGCGGCACCGAGACCTTTGCCGCGTCGATGGAGGAGATCGCCGCGTCGAGCGAGGAGCAGAGCGCGAGCACCGAGGAGATCGCTGGCGCTGCCAATCAACTGGGATCAGCCGCGGAACGGCTCTCGAAGATCGTGAGCGGACTCCGTACCGCCGAATCGCCCGCGATACCCGACACGAACAGCCAGCGCGACGGGCGGCCGCTCAGCGTGGCCACCGACTATCGGTCGCCGGTGGTGTCTCCCGCTTGAACACCGTGAAACTCGTACCGGGTACGTCGTACCAGGTACGCCTTTCCATGCGTTATCGAGTCGGCCTTTCGTTTCGCTTGTACAGGTATGCGGAGGTCACGAATCGTGCTCCTTGCCCGTCGCAAACGGCAAAGCGGCTGCCCTCGTAACAGCACGCGCCAGCGAACTCACCCTTCATGTTGATCGCGTAGAAATCGAGATCGAAGAACGGACGCCCGTTGGCGCTCATGAGCCGTCGTTCCGTCATGGCAATCACGCGCTCCATCACCTTCATGAGCGCAGCTTCCGGCGACAGGCCATTCCGCATCAGCTCGACCGCGAGGAAGGCGCCACACACCTTGATATTCGCCTCACCGCGACCGGTCGACCCCGCGGCGCCCACCTCGTTGTCGCAGTACTGCCCCGCGCCGATGATCGGGCTGTCGCCGACCCTGCCCGGAATCTTCCACGACATGCCACTCGTGGTGGTGACCGAGCCAAGGTCGCCCGAAGCGGTCAGCGCATTCATGTTGATCGTCCCGTAGGTGTGCGGAATGCCGCGCTCGTCGACGAAGACGTGATCGTCACGCACGTCGCCGTCCTGACGGAAGGCCGGCATGCGCAACGACGTGCGCGGGGGGCCGGCAATCTTCGCGTCATCGGTGCGATCGAGCCACGCGTCGCCCGGATTGAGATTCGCCCGCCACCGCAGCCAATCCTGACGGCTTTTCTCGGTGAGCAGGTTCTGGGGCGTGAAGCCCATTTCGATGGCAAACCGGCGAGCACCTGCGCCCACGAGCATCAGGTGATCGGTATAGTCCATCACCGCCTTCGCAACGAGCGACGGTGTCGCGATGTCCTCGATGGCCGCGACCGCACCTGCACGCTTCGTCGGGCCGTGCATGACGCTCGCGTCGAGCTGCACCACACCGTCGGCATTGGGCAGTCCACCCAGTCCCACGGATTGGTCGGTCGGATCGAGCTCCACGGTGTTGACGCCGGCAATCGCCGCGTCGAGCGGATCCGCCCCGCCCACGATCATGTCATAGGCGATCCTGACGCCCTTGATGCCGTTGGCGCTGGAGATCACGGCCGGCCGACCCGCGGCCCGGATCGCGTCCGGCGATGCGGCAGTCAGGACGGAGGGCAACGTCATTCCTGACGCCGCGCGGGGGAGCATGAGTCCGGCGGCGGAGGCTGCACCTGCGCCAAGAAAATCACGACGGGAAATCGGCATGGGAGCTCCGGGAGGTCGGCGCGCGTCAGCTCGGCGCACTGGGGGGCGGTCGGCGTGGGCTCGCGCGGGAGCGCGTGCATACCTCCTCTATATCGAGCCGACGGGGCGCCCGCCAGTGAGGCTGGCCCTCCCTTGACCCCTGTATACCTTCCGCCATGGCGACATCCGACCGTGATACGCTCCGCGCACTCGCGTTCCTCAACGGCCTGACAGACACGGCCGTCCATCAGCTGTCGAAGATCGTGGAGCCCGCGGACTACCCCTGCGACGCGCTCCTCTTCGAGGAAGGCAACCCGCGCCGGCTCATGGCTTTCATCGTCTCGGGCGCCGTCGCCATCGAGAAGGGCAAGAACACCCGCCCGGTGCGGCTCGCCACCCTTGGCGCCGGCGAAGCGGTGGGCGAAGGCCTCCTGCTCGATGACTCCACGCACGGCACCAGCGCCCGCGCCATCGTGAATGTCAAGGCGTTCGTGTTGACGCAGGAGCAGGTGCAACAGATGGTGAAGGAGGCGCCCACGCTCTACGCGGCACTCGTCGCGCGGGCGGCCCGCGCCATCAAGCAGCGTCTCTCGGCGGTGGACGCAACCCTGGTCGGACGTGGGCGCGCCCTGGGCTTCGGAGGCACGCACACGCGCGTCGAGCACGACCTGCTCGGAGATCGCGACGTGCCCGACGATGCCCTCTACGGCATCCAGACGCTGCGCGCGCTGGAGAATTTTCCCATCACGGGGATGCCGCTGCGCGAGTTCCCCGCGCTCATCGAGGCGCTCGCGGCCGTGAAGGCCGCCGCGGCCCTGGCCAATGCGGACCTTGGCCTGCTGCCGCGGGAAGTGGCGGACGTCATCGTGCGCGCGGCGGGCGAGATCCGGTCTGGGCGGCACCACGAGCACTTCCTCGTGGACATGATCCAGGGCGGCGCCGGCACCTCGACGAACATGAACGCGAATGAGGTGATCGCGAATCGCGCGCTGGAGATGTCCGGTCATTCGCGGGGGCAGTACCACCACGTGCATCCGAACAACCACGTCAACCTCAGCCAGTCGACGAACGACGTCTACCCGACCGCCGTGAAGATCGCGCTGCACACGGCCATCGAGCACCTGCGTACCGCGATGCGCCTGCTGGCCGAGGCGTTTCTCGTGAAGGGCCGGGAGTTCGCGCCGTTCATCAAGATGGGGCGCACGCAACTCCAGGACGCTGTCCCAATGACCCTCGGCCAGGAGTTCACGGCGTTCGGCCACACGATCCTCGAGGACATTGATCGCCTCGGCGAGGCACAGGCGTTGATTCGCGAGATCAACATGGGCGCAACGGCCATCGGCACCGGCATCAATGCGCCGGGCGGCTATGCGGAGTCGGTCAGGGCGCACCTGTCCGAGATCACGGGGCTCGACCTCATCACCGCACCCGACCTCGTGGAGGCCACCGCAGACACCGGAGCCTTTGTGCAGTTGAGCGGTGTGCTCAAGCGCTGCGCGGTGAAGCTCTCGAAGATCTGCAACGACCTCCGGCTGCTCAGCTCGGGCCCGCGCGCCGGGTTCGGCGAGATCAACCTGCCGCCCATGCAGCCGGGCTCGTCGATCATGCCGGGCAAGGTGAATCCGGTGATCCCGGAGGTCGTCAACCAGGTGTGCTTCGACATCATTGGCGGAGACATCACCGTGACGATGGCCGCGGAGGCCGGGCAGCTGCAGCTCAACGTGTTCGAGCCCATCATCGCGTATCGGCTGCTCGGTGGCATCAGCTCGCTGACCAACGCCTGCACGGTGCTGCGCGAGCGCTGCGTGAGTGGCATCTCGGCCAATCCCGACCGGATGCGACACTTCGTGGAGCAGTCCATCGGCATCGTGACCGCGCTCGTGCCGGTGCTCGGCTACGAGGTGAGCACCGAGATCGCGCGCGATGCGCTCGCGAGTGGGCGGGGCGTGTACGAGATCGTGACCGAGCGGGGACTGCTCACGCGCGAGCAACTCGACCGCGCACTCGACCCCGAGCGGATGGCCGGACGGCGCACTCCCATGCATTCCGCCGTCGTTCCGAAGTAAGCGCGACGATCATCGGACCGGGCCATGCCGCCACGTCGTCGCAAGCGCATCGACTCGTCGCTCTTCGAGCTTCCGGTGGATCGCATCCGCTCGGGTTTTTACAGCGACGTCTGCTTCAATCGGTCGCGTGAAGCGCTACGCGCGTCGGGGCGCTCGCCGCATGTCACGTGGCAGGTGTCCGCAAAGCGTGGCGGCTGGCTCGGCGGGATCGATGAGGCGGTCGCACTGCTCAAGTTGTGCAGTGACGACTACCCGTCGCTCGATGTGCAGGCGCTCTATGAAGGCGATCGCGTGGAGCCGTGGGACACGGTCCTGCTCGTCGAGGGCGAGTACGCCAGCTTCGCGCATCTCGAAACGCTGATCATCGGCACCATTGGCCGGCGGACGCGCGTGTGCACCAACGTGCGCGACCTCGTCGACGCGGCACGGCCCAAGCCCATCCACATCTTCGGCGCGCGCAGCGATCATGCCTTGCTCCAGCCGGGTGATGGCCTGAGCGCTGTCATCGCCGGTGCCACGAGCGTGTCGACTGATGCGCAGGGTCTCTTCGCGGGCCGGAAGGGCATCGGGACCATTCCGCACGCGCTCATTGCCGCGTATGACGGCGACACCGTTGCGGCCGCGGTGGCGGTGGCCGCGGTGCTGCCGCCGGACGTCCCCCTGGTGGTGCTCGTGGACTACGAGAACGATTCGGTGGCGACGAGCCTCGCGGTCGCCCGCGCACTCGATGGGCGGTTGTGGGGCGTCCGGCTCGACACCTCGGAGTACATGGTCGACCGTTCGGTCATCCCGCAACTCGGCGCCTTTCCGCCGGCGGGCGTGAACTCGGCGCTCGTGTGGAACGTGCGCAATGCACTCGACGCCGAGGGGTTCGGGGACGTGAAGATCGTGGCGTCGGGTGGGTTCACCGTGGGCCGCATCCGCGCCTTCGAGGAGGACGGCGTTCCCGTGGACGCGTACGGCGTGGGCGCGAGCATTCACAACGGGCGATGGGACTTCACGGGCGACGTGGTGCGGGTGAACGGCGCCCAGCAGGCGAAGGCCGGACGGGAGCTTCGCCCAAACGGTAGGTTGGAGAAAGTCCGGTGACGGTCAGACAGTCTGACAGTCTGACCCGGGCGGCGGACTTCGCCGGCGCTCTCGTCTGACAGCGGGTCAGACCGTCAGACCCCAGGGCGGTCTCCACCTAACGTGAGGCATACATGGCCGGTGTGAAGCTCGATGGCGCAGGGATCCAGAAAATGAAGACCATCGAAGAGGCGAGCATTCAGCTCGCGCGCCTGCATGCCATCGTCGAGCAGTACGCGCTCTCGCTGAAGCAGAACAAGCCGACGTCCCTCTTCGGGTCACAGATCAAGCGGGCGCTTTTCCCGCTGGTGGGGCTGCTGAAGCCGCAGTTCGGGCTCATCGCCGACCAGATTGCGGCGCTCAACCTCATCACCTCGCGCGGCGGTCAGGACACGGCCAAGGTGCGGACCCTGCGCGAGGGCGTCGGTTCGATTCGGCAGCAGCTCGAGATTGCTACCGTACGCATCAAGGACAACCACAAGCTCGTGGAAGAGATCGTCGAAGGGGCACGGAAGCCGGGCGAGTGAGGCAGATGGCCTAAACCGCTGTGGGGGAAAGTCCTACAGTGCAATCAGGTGCTCGCCATCGCGTTGCTTTCGCCCTTGGCGCTCCCTACTTTTCTTCGCATCTCGCTCGCTTGCACTGCGCGACCATCAAGCGGAGATCGCGCTTCTCACGACATTGTCGGAACAAGGACATCGCATGCCCGTTCCCACCCGACTGCGCCGGCCGCTCGCCGCTGCGCTGCCGGCCCTCATTGCGGTCGCACTCACTGCGTGCAACAATGCGCAGTACCCGAACTCCGTCTTCCATGACCATACGGAGTTCAACCGCCAGGTAGGCCACCTCTTCGACATCCTCCTGTGGCTCGGCGGATTCGTCTTCATCTTCGTCGAGACGCTGCTTCTCTACACCATCTGGAAGTATCGCCGGAAGAGCGAGAACGACCGGCCGAAGCACGTCCACGGCAACACCACCCTCGAGATCCTCTGGACGGCCATTCCCGCGGTCATCCTCGCCATCATCGCGGTGCCCACGGTGCAGACCATCTTCAAGACGCAGGCAGTTGCCTCCGCCGATGCGTTGCAGGTTGAAGTCTGGGGACACCAGTGGTGGTGGGAGTTCCGCTACCCGCAGTACACCACGACGGAAGCGAGCGGCAAGATCGACACGCTCACCACGGCGAACGAGCTGTACCTCCCGGTCGGCCGGAAGGTCAACTTCAAGCTCCAGACGATCGACGTGCTGCACTCGTTCTGGATCCCGCAGATGGGCGGCAAGCGCGACCTCATCACCAACCACGTGAACTACCTGTGGTTCACGCCGGACTCGGTGGGTGAAGGCGCATGGAATGGCTTCTGCGCCGAGTTTTGCGGAACGTCGCACGCGAACATGCACTTCAAGGTGTTCACGGTAACGCCGCCGAACTTCGATGCCTGGACGAAGCACCAGCTGACGATGGCGGCGTTCGGCGCCGTTGCGCCGGCCGTGGCGGCCGCATCCGCGGTTGACACCAGCAAGCGTGGCGCGCAGACGCCGCAGTCGCAGCCCGGCCCGTCACAGGTCGTACAGACCACGCCGACAACTGGCAGCCCCAACGCAGCGGCGCCAGGCACGGTGGCCGCAGCGTCGATTGGTGGGCAGCCGATGAGCGCCACGCCGGTGGTCCAGCAGGCGGGGTACGTCGCCTTCCCGCACGACAAGCTGCCCAGGCACGTCATTCCACAGACGCCACTCCCCGCCGGCCTCGCGTACAACGAGTCGCTCAAGGGCGACCCGCAGCGCGGCCTCGACTTCATGACCAAGCAGATGGGCGGCGGCTGCATCGGGTGCCATGCGATCGCCGGCAACCCGATGATGAAGGCGCTGGTCGGCCCGAACCTGACACACGTCGCTTCGCGGACCACGATCGCCGGCGGCATCTACCCGAACGACACGAAGCACCTCACGCTCTGGATCAAGAACGCCCGCCGCATGAAGCCCGGCGTCATCATGCCGACACTCGGTGCCGGCGAGTACGATCCCGTCACGAAGACGAACATCCCCAAGACCGGACTCAACGACCAGCAGATCGCCGACATCGTCGCGTATCTGCAGGCGCTCAAGTAAACGCCGCGACACCGGAGACACGGACTACATGGCTACAATGGCAGCGCCAACGGCCCTCCGGCCGCACACCGACGCGTACGGCGGTGAAAGCGGCATCTGGGCATGGCTCACGACGGTCGATCACAAGCGGATCGGCACGCTCTATCTCTTCACGTCACTCTTCTTCTTCATCGTGGGCGGCCTCGAGGCCGGCCTGATCCGCCTGCAGCTCGCGGGGCCGAACAAGCACGTCCTGTCGGCCGAAGCGTACAACCAGATGTTCACGATGCACGGCACGACCATGATCTTCCTCGCGATCATGCCGCTGTCCGCTGCGTTCTTCAACTACCTGATCCCGCTGCAGATCGGGGCGCGTGACGTCGCCTTCCCGCGGCTCAACGCGTTCAGCTACTGGGTGTACCTGTTCGGCGCGATGTTCATGAACTTCTCCTGGTTCATCGGCGCCGCACCGAATGGCGGGTGGTTCGGCTACGCGCCCCTCACCACCATGCAGTTCTCCCCGGGACTCAACATCGACTTCTGGGTAATTGGCCTCCAGATCCTCGGTGTCAGCTCGCTGGCCGCGGCGTTCAACTTCATCACCACGATCGTCAACATGCGCGCCCCAGGCATGAACCTGATGCGCATGGGCATGTTCACCTGGAACGCATTCGTCGTGCAGTTCCTCCTCGTGCTGGCCTTCCCGGTCATCACGATCGCCCTCGTGTTCCTCCAGTTCGACCGCTTCTTCGGCACGAACTTCTACACGATCGCCGCGGGCGCCGACCCGCTGCTCTGGCAGCACCTCTTCTGGGTATTCGGACACCCCGAGGTGTACATCCTCATCCTGCCGGCGTTCGGGCTGGTCTCTGAAATCATTCCCGCGTTCTCGCGGAAGCCGATCTTCGGATACCCGGTCATGGTCTACGCCACCATGCTCATCGCCTTCCTGGGCTTCGGCGTGTGGGCACACCACATGTTCGCGGTCGGCATGGGCCCGATCGGTGACACGGTGTTCGGCGTCACCACGCTGCTCATCGCCATTCCCACCGGCGTGAAGATCTTCAACTGGATCTTCACCATGTGGGGCGGCTCCATCCGCTTCACGACGGCCATGAAGTTCGCGGTCGGCCTCGTGGGCCTCTTCACCATCGGCGGCATTTCGGGCGTCATGCACGCCTCGCCCCCCGCGGACCTCCAGCAGACCGACACCTACTTCATCGTCGCGCACTTCCACTACGTGCTCTTCGGCGGATCGATGATGGGCATCTTCGGCGGCATCTACTTCTACTACCCGAAGATGACCGGCCGCCTGCTCAGCGAGAAGCTCGGCAACTGGCACTTCTGGCTCACGTTCATCGGCATGAACGTCACGTTCTTCCCGATGCACTTCTCCGGGCTGCTCGGCATGCCGCGCCGCATCTACACCTACGAGGCCGGCCAGGGATGGGAGACGTTCAACAAGCTGAGCACGTACGGCACCGGCGTCCTGATCATCGGCACGCTGTTCTTCGTCTACAACTTCTTCCGCAGCTTCAGCAACGGCGCCATCGCGGGCAATGATCCGTGGGGCGGCGGCACGCTCGAGTGGTCGATCCCATCACCACCGCCCGAGTTCAACTTTGCGCGCATCCCGCGTATCACGTCGCGCTACCCGATGTGGGACATGAAGACGCCGGCGCTCACCGCGGAAGTGCCGCACACGGCGAACGGCGACAAGCGTCTCGACATCGATGTCGCCGGCAAGCATACCGCCGAGGGACATCCCGTCCCCATCGGCAATGAGCCGAAGCAGCCCGCGGAATCCGGCATGCACGTGGAGCACGCCACGGGCGAGTCGGCGAAGGACCTCGGCATCCCGATGCCGAACCCGACGATCAAGCCGCTGATCTGCGCCGCGGGCTTGATCACCATGTTCTCCGGCCTGCTGTTCATCCACGAAGACAAGCTGCCGCTCGCCCTCACCATCATGATGGGCGGCGCGCTCATCATGGTCGTCTCACTCTATGGCTGGCTGCTGACGCCGCTCGAGGACGCACACTAGATGTCACACGCCGCCGCGCACAGTCCGCACGACACCACGCACGGACATCCGCCGACGTCCACGGGACTCGACAACAAGAAGATCGCCATCTGGGCCTTCATCGGCTCGGAGTGCATGCTCTTCGCCTCGCTCATCTCCACGTACCTCATCTACAAGGGACGCAGCGTCGTGGGACCGTATCCCCACGACGCGTGCCTGCCGCCACAGTGCAGCACACCGCTCAAGGCCATCCTGAACATCCCGGTCACCTCGGCGTCGACCTTCGTGCTGCTGATGTCGTCGCTCGCGATGGTGCTCGCACTCGCCGCGGTCGAGACCAAGGATCAGCCCAAGCACACCACGGGTGAGCGCATTCTCGGCAACTCGAAGCTGTGGTTGTGGATGACCGCGCTGCTCGGCATCACGTTCCTCGGCTTCCAGGCGTTCGAGTTTACCTCGTTCGTGCATGAAGGACTCACGATCCGCACCAACCTGTTCGGCTCGTCGTTCTTCACGCTCACCGGCTTCCACGGTGCGCACGTGACGGTCGGCGTGCTCTGGCTGCTCACCCTGCTTGCGATCGACTACCGACGCGGGCTTGGCCCCAAGGATGCCCTCAACGTCGACCTCGCCGCACTGTACTGGCACTTCGTCGACGTCGTGTGGATTGCGATCTTCACACTCGTCTACCTCATCAAGTAGGATCGGCGATCATGTCACACGATAACCAGCCTGAGCACCACGCCAACGTCGACCATGCGGCGATGGGTATCGAGAAGGAGCACCCGACCTGGTCCACGTACTGGAAGGTCGCGGTCATCCTCACGCTCATGACCGTCATCGAGGTCTGGATCTACTACATCCCCAGCTTCGTTGCCTCGCGCGCGTTCGTGCCGGTGCTGCTCATCATGTCGGCGGTGAAGTTCTTCATCGTCGTCGCGTTCTACATGCACCTGCGGTACGACCACAAGCTCTTTCGCGCGCTCTTCACCGGTCCGCTCATCATTGCCATGACGACCATCGTCGGGCTGATGTTCCTCTTCGGCAAGTTCACGCTGCTGAAGTGATGCATCCGCCGGTCCCGTTGCTGCTGCATCCCGCCGCGCGGATCGCGCTCACCGAGTTCACCGTGCACCCGAGCACGGTCATCGGACTCGCCGCCCTCGGCGCGCTGTACCACTGGCGCGCCGGCCTCGGACCCCTCCTGCTGGACGGATCGACACGCGCGGTGCCCAGCACCGCGCAGCGCGCCACGTTCTACGGGGCGCTGCTGCTGATCTTCCTGTCGCTCAATGGCTGGCTGCACGACCTGAGCGACTACTACCTGTTCAGCGCGCACATGATCCAGCACCTGCTGCTGACGCTCGTCGCGCCGCCGTTGCTGGTCATGGGGACGCCGGGCTGGATGCTGCGCCCCGCGCTTCGCTCGCCGGCCGTCGCCGCCGTGGCGCGCCGCGTGACCACGACTCCCATGTGCTTCGGCATCTTTTCCGTCGTGCTGGCAACGTGGCACCTGCCGCCCGTCTACGGCCTGGCCATGGAGTTCCACAACATCCACATCGTGCAGCACCTGTGCTTCATGGTGGCGGCAACGCTCATGTGGTGGCCGGTTCTGAGCCCGCTGCCGGAACTGCCCCGGCTCTCATACCCGCTCCAGATGCTGTACCTGTTCCTGCTCAGCATCCCGATGTCGATCATCGCGATCTGCATCGGCTACTCCGACCACGTGCTGTACCCCGCGTATTCAGCGGCGCCGAGGATCTGGGGGATCACGCCCATGCAGGATCAGCTCATCGGCGCGTTGATCATGTGGGTGCCTGGCGGCCTGTTCTTCTTCGCCATCATCTCCGTGGTCTTCTTCAAGTGGCAGAACGCAGGCGGGGAAGACTCCCGCGCGTCCGCCCAGATGGCGTTCTAGCGCCCGTCAGCGGAAGATCTTTGTCAGCGGCTGTCGCAATGGCTGACGCATCCACGCCACGCATTGTTGCTCCACGCGC
>JBBQFW010000011.1:0-32261 GCA_038322445.1 Gemmatimonadales bacterium | reverse complement strand
TGCGCGACGGCACCACCGTCGCGCAGCACCGCCGGATCCGATAACGACATATACACCTTTTCCCGCTCCCGCTCAGCCGCATCAATCCGATCGGGCAACTCCGCGAGCTCGGTCTGCTCCTTGAACGACAGCCGCTTCTTCTTCTTGTCGGCGCCCGCGCCCTTCGTCTGCTTCCCGGATCCCGACGCCGCCGCGAGCTTCTTCGCGACAACCGGTGCATGACCAGCCACGGCAGCGTTCCGCTGTCGCACCCAGTCCTGATAACCGCCCACGTACTCGCCAATCCGTCCGCCGCCCTCGAACACCAGCGTGCTCGTCACGACATTGTCCAGGAAGGCACGGTCGTGACTCACAACGAGCAGCGTCCCCGCAAACTCCAGGAGCAGCTCCTCGAGCAGATCGAGTGTCTCGATGTCGAGGTCGTTCGTTGGCTCATCCAGCACAAGCAGGTTGAAGGTTCGCGTGAACAGGCGCGCGAGCAGCAGCCGATTCCGCTCGCCACCCGAGAGCGCACGCACCGGCGTCCGCGCGCGGTCCGGCGAGAACAGGAAGTCCTGGAGATAGCTGAGCACATGCTTCTGTCCACCGCTCGCCACGTCGATCCAGTCGGCGCCATCGGCGATGCTGTCGAACACACTCCGCTCCGGATCGAGCTGCTCGCGGAGCTGGTCGAAGTACGCGACCTCGAGGTTCGTCCCGATGCGAATCGTTCCTGAATCTGGCTCGAGCTCGCCGAGGAGCAGCCGAAGCAGCGTCGTCTTGCCGGATCCATTGGGCCCGATCAAGCCCACGCGATCGCCACGCGTGATGGTCGTGGTGAAATCCTTCACGATCGCACGCTCACCGCGCGAGAAGGTCACGCCACGCGCCTCGACCACCAGCTTGCCCGAGCGCTCACCTTCCTGGGCACTGAGCCTCACCGTCCCGGTGCGCTCACGCCGGTCGCCACGCTCCACGCGCAGCGCCTCGAGCGAACGCACGCGCCCCTCGTTGCGTGTACGCCGCGCCTGGATACCGGTTCGAATCCACACCTCTTCCTTCGCGAGCTTCCGGTCGAACTCGGCCCACTCCTTCGCCTCGACGTCGAGCGCCGCGGCCTTCCGGTCGAGGTACATGTCGTAATCGCCGCCCCAATCCACGAGCCGGCCGCGATCGAGCTCGACGATGCGCGTCCCGACTCGCCGCAGGAAGGCGCGATCGTGCGTGACGAACACCATCGTCGTGCCGCGATCGATGAGGAACTGCTCCATCCACTCCACCGCGCCGACGTCGAGATGATTCGTTGGCTCGTCGAGCAGCAGGACGTCGGGCTGACGCACCAGCGCCCGCGCGAGGAGGGCCTGTCGCTTGCGGCCGCCAGAAGCAAGCGCAAACGGCGCATCGGCCTCGAGGCCGAGGTGCTCGAGCACCGTGTCGACACGCGATTGCATCTCCCACGCATTGGCGGCGTCGAGCGCATGATGCAGGCGGTCGAGTTCGCGCAGGGCGGCATCCGTCGCATTCACGCCGACGTCATGACTCGCCTGGTGATAGCGAGCGAGCAGCAGCCCCGCATCGCCGAGTCCCTGCGCGACGACCTCGAACGTGGTGCCCTCGACGTCCTCGGGCACCTCCTGCTCGAGACGCGTCACGGTCACGCCGGTCTGTCGCACGATCTCACCGCTGTTCGGCGACATCGTACCGTCGAGCAGCTTCATGATGGTGCTCTTGCCCGCGCCATTGCGGCCGAGCAGGCAGACGCGCTCGCCACGCTCGAGCGCGAAGCGCGCGCGGTCGAGGACCGGCGGTCCACCAAACGCGATGCTGACGTCCTGCATTCCCAACAGTGCCATTCGATCGTATCCCGGAGTCGTTGCGTCTCGCAGGGATATTAACCGCGGCGTACACCGGAATCCGTTACCAGTCCAACATCGACTTGCGTCTCGCACTCCAGAGCAGCGCGGAACGATCGCGCGTCAGCGTCGGCACGGCCCGCCACGGCAACGACCGCCCGAACCGGATGAGCAAGATGCTGCGCAATGGGTGTTTCGTGGACGAACAGACCGCCGGCCCTGGGCAACGGGGACGTACTCGTCGCCGCTGGGCGCGATGGCCGGCTTCGTGTGGCGCCAAACGAGTGCCGGCTCTGGCTTCGGCGGCGGCGGCTCCATGGGTGCTGGCATGTGCGATCCGGGGTAAGGGGAATGACCGGGGCGCGAAAAAGTCCGATTTTTCGGCTCACTTCACTGGCGAACGCAGCCTACCAGCCACATTCCTTACATCATGGCAGCCTCCCTGTACGACGACAGCGATCCCGACATCACCCCCTTGTTGCTCGCGTGGGGGAATGGCGATGCGTCGGCCGGAGAGAAGCTGCTCCCGGTGATCTACGCCGAGTTGCACCGGCAGGCATCTCGCGCCATGCGGCGCGAGTCGGACGACCATACGCTTCAGGCAACCGCGCTCGTCCACGAGGCCTACCTTCGGCTCGTCGACCAACGCCGCGCGGCATGGCAGAACCGGGCGCAGTTCTTCGGCGTTGCCGCGCAGGCGATGCGCCGCATCCTGGTTGATCACGCGCGAGCCCAGAACGCGGAAAAGCGTGGCGGCGGCGTCCAGCAGGTGACGTTGAACGACGCCAACCAGCCGGGCTCGCAGGACAGCGACCACAGCATGGATGTGCTCGCACTGCACGACGCGCTCGACACGCTGGCAGCCATGGACCCCGACCAGGCGCGCCTGGTGGAGCTGCGCTACTTCGGTGGACTCAACATCGATGAGACAGCGGAGGCACTCGGCGTTTCTCCGGCAACGGTGAAACGGGAATGGGCGGTGGCGCGCGCATGGCTCAGGCGGGAAATGTCCGCGTCGTGACGCCGGAGCGATGGCAGGAGATCAAGGGTATCGTGGCGCAGGCGCTCGATTGCCCGATCGCGGAGCGCGCCGCATACGTCGACCAAAAGTGCAGCAGCGATCCCGCGCTACGCCGTGAAGTCGAGTCGTTGCTCGAGGCAGCCGAAGGAACCGACAGCTTTCCGGTGGTCCGGCGCGCCATTGCGGCGACCGCCGAGCAGTCGATGCTGGAAACGGCCCTCGGTCAACAGTACGAGATCGTGCGACAGCTCGGCCGCGGTGGAATGGGCGCCGTCTACCTCGCACGCGAGCGTTCGCTGGAGCGCTTCGTCGCGATCAAGGTGCTGCGTCCCGACCTCGCCGAAGCGGCCGACGCGAGGGAACGCTTTCGCCGGGAGGCACGAATTGCCGCGCGACTGTCGCATCCCGGCATCCTGCCGCTGCACACTTTCGGGGAAGTGAGCGGGCTGTGGTACTTCGTCATGGGCTACGTGCGCGGCGTCACGCTCGCCGAGCGCCTGAGGGCCGAGGGCCGACTTCCGACGGCGGAGGTGCATCGCATCCTGACGGCGCTCGCAGAGGCCCTCGACTGCGCGCACCGCAATGGCATCGTGCATCGCGACATCAAGCCGTCGAATATCATGCTCGAAGACGAGTCGGGACGCGCAATTCTGGCCGACTTCGGCGTGTCGAAGGTGGACGACGGTCCCGACCCGCTCACCGATACCGGCGTGATCGTGGGGACGCCGAGCTTCATGTCGCCTGAGCAGGCTCTCGGTGCCGCCGACGTGGATGAACGAAGCGACATCTACTCGCTCGGTGCCGTCGGCTACACGATGCTCGCGGGACGCGAGCCGTTTGCGGGCGTGCACGCCAATGATATCGCGCAGTGGCGGGTGGTCCACGATCCGAAGCGGCTGTCGTCCGTGGTGCCCACGGTGCCGGCGCAGCTCGAGGCTGTCATCGCGCGCAGCATGTCGCGCTCGCGCGAGGCGAGGTTTCCAGATGCACGCAGCTTTCGCGATGCGCTCGCGCGCGCAGGCGAAGCGGGTGCCGACAACCTGCCGGAATCGCTGCGCGACCTGCCGACGTTTGGTCCGTACGCATTGCTCTGGGCCCTGGCGTGGTCGCTGCTCGCGTTCAGGAAGTTCAGTTCCGCTGGTGAGCGCACGCTGCTGCTCTTGATTGCCCTGCTGGTGCCGATCGGTTTCTGGTTGCACATCCGCAACACGGGTCGCCATGGGCTTCGCGCGCGTGAGCTCGCAACAGTCGCCTTCTGGCCGCCGGAGTGGTGGGGCATGTGGTGGCCGAGGGCGCTTCGTCGGCCGAATGACCTGTGGCGAAGGCTGCCATGGCCAGCGCGCGCGGTGCGTGCCGTGATGAGCGTGTTCTTCGTCACGCTGCCATTCATGATCCTCATGCGCCAGCGCTTCGCCGCCGAGCTTGCCCAGGCAACAGGCTACGGCGAGCCGGCATGGTTCGTCGCCACGGAGTGGACACTGGTACTCGGCGCCGGAGCGGTGATGTTCGGCACGATTGTGTGGGCCATGCGCCGTCCGCTCACGTGGAGTGAGTCGATGCGGGTGCTCTTCGGCGCAACGACCAAGTCCCCGGGATGGAGTGAACCGCACATTGCGCGGCTGCTCGTGCCGACGGATGGCGTGCAGCAGCCGGACCGTGATTCTGCATCGGATCACCTGCGTGCGATCGCGGAGCTCGTGCCAGTGGTTGCCGAGCCGAATGGCACTGTGGCGCTGGCGGCGCGCGACGCGGCGCGGTCGCTCGTGCAGGTGATCGAGCGGTGCGATGCGGAGATTGCGTTGCTCCGGGCAACGGCCAGTGACGCGGAGATCGATCGGCTCACCGCGCATGTCGCCGAGCTTCGTGCGACTGCGCACGGCGGTGTGCCGAGCGAGCTGGCCGGGCTGGTGGCGCGTGAATTGGCGCTGGTGCTCGAGATGCGCGACCGGCGTGAAGTCGTTTCGCAAAGGCGCGGGAAGGCCATGAACCTGCTGCGTGGCATCTGGTCGCAGTTGGCCACAACGCGCGATCACGGTGACGGACGGCGGCTGAGGGAGTTGATCGCGGATGCCGCGCGCGAAGTCGAGGCGGGGTGACCCAGCCCACTGCACTATTTTGCACTGGTGCCGCCGCGACCGAACTCCCCGCCCGTTGGAACCGTCAGCGTTCCTCGCGCCCTCTCGAAGCTCGGCGTGTGCTCGCGCGCGGAGGGAATGCGGCTCGTCGAGAACGGTCGTGTCCGCGTGAATGGGCACGTGGTGCGCGACACGTCAACGCGCATCACGCCAGAGCGAGACGTCATCGAGGTCGATGGCGAGTCGATCGTGCGAGCCGAGCGTGTCTATCTGGCGTTGAATAAACCGCGGGGGTTGGTGACGACGCGCGACGATCCGCAGGGGCGTGCCACCATCTATCAGTGTCTCGCGGATGCGACGCTGCCGTTCGTTGCTCCGGTCGGCAGGCTCGACAAGGCGAGTGAGGGACTGCTGCTGCTCACGAATGATTCGCGATGGTCCGCGAAGCTGCTCGACCCCGTTTCCCATGTGGAGAAGACTTACCACGTACAGGTCAAGGGAATGGTCGACGCGGATGTGGTCGATCGGATGGCTGCCGGCGTGACCGAGCAGGCCACCGGTGAACGACTCGACGTCGTCCGGACGTCACTGCTGCGCGTGGGATCGCGCAGCAGTGCCTGGGTGGAAATCGTGCTCGACGAAGGCAGGAACCGGCACATCCGTCGCCTGCTGTCCGAGCTCGGCATCGAGGTGCTTCGCCTCATGCGCATCTCGATTGGTCCGCTCACACTCGGCACCCTGCCGAAAGGCGAGTGGCGCATGCTCACGACCGACGAAGTGCGCGCGCTTTCATGAGTGCGTCCCCCTACCGCACCTGGCGGACGTACTCGGCGAAGATCGGTGGGCAATCGTACGAGGTCGCGACGAAGCCCGGCACGTTTGCACAGGGGCGGCTCGATCCAGCCGCCCTGTTGTTGGCGGAGCATACGAAGGTCGCGAGCGGAGACTGCGTCGTGCACCTGAATTGCGGCAATGGATTGACGGGCGCCGTGGCGGCGAAGGCTGCGCCCGACGTCCGCGTGTACCTCTGCGATCGCAACGTGGTGTCGACCGAAGCCGCGCGACGGACTCTCGATGCCAACGGCATTTCGAGTGGCAACGTCCTGCTCGGACACGGGACGCACGTGCTGCCGCCAGCCCTGCGAGCCGACTCGGTGGTCATCCGCATTCCGCCGGAACGCGTCGCGTTGCTCCAGTTACTGATGGACGCGTTCTCGATCCTGAAGGACGGTGGCCGCTGCTACATTGCCGGTGCGACGAATGAAGGTATCAAGACTGCGGCGAACACCATCGAGACGATCTTCGGCAATGCGCGCGTGCTTGCCCGGGACAGTAGCCACCGTGTGATCGTCGCCGCACGACGGACGACGGAGCCTGCACTACCGGACGGCGTCGACGTCGCCATGCTCGACAGCAACTCGTTCAGGGACGTCAACGTCACGTTGCGCGGCCGCGTCTACCGACTCTTCAGCCGCCCGGGCGTCTTTTCCTGGGAGCATCTCGATGAGGCGACGTCGATCCTCGCCGACGTGATGGAGATCCGGGACGGCGACACCGTCCTCGACCTCGGCTGCGGCTCCGGCGCGCTTGGTATCGTGGCGTCGTCGCTCACGTCAGGTCAGATCGCGATGGTCGATGCGGACATCGAGGCGGTACGCTCCGCGACGCGCACGGCTGAAGCAAATGGACTGACCAACTGGCGCGCGCTTGCCAGCGACGTTGCCGGCGCGGTACTCGAGGAGCGCTTCGACGTCGTCGTGACGAACCCGCCATTTCATGTCGGCAAGGCGACCGACCTCGACGTGCCGCTGCAGTTCATCATCGATGCCCACGACGTACTCGCTCCGGGCGGCCGCATGTGTCTCGTCGCCAATCGCACGTTGCCCTACGAGCAGGCGGTCAAGCATCGCTTCGGAAACGTGAGCAACCTCCACGACGGACCGCGCTTCAAGGTGCTCACCGCGGTACGCGCCAATGGCTGAGATGAAGATCATCAAGTACCTCGCGAACCTCGGGTATGGCACGCGGCGCGATGTGACTCAGCTCATCAAGGAGCAGGGCGTAACCCGAATTGACGGCAGCATTGTCCGCGATGGCGACGCGTTCGTTCATGACGAACTTCTCGTGACGGGCAAGCCGCTCGATCCCGCGCAGGGATCGGTGATCATGCTGCACAAGCCGGTCGGCTACGTCTGCTCCAGCAAGGATGCCAGCCAGTTGATCTACGAGTTGCTCCCGTCGCGATTTCTGGCGCGATCGCCGCTCATGGCGCCGGTGGGCCGACTGGACCGCGATACCTCGGGACTGCTGCTCGTGACCGACGACGGCGGCATCAATCACCGTCTCACGTCGCCGCGCACGCACCTGTCGAAGGTGTACGAAGCGGAGCTCGCGAGCGACCTCCGCGGCGACGAAGGGGCGCTGTTCGCGAGCGGCACGCTGATGCTCGACAACGAGAAGACGCCACTGCGGGCGGCGACGCTCGAGGTGCTCGGCCCGCGACGCGCGCGCGTCAGCGTCACCGAAGGTCGCTACCACCAGGCCCGCCGGATGTTCGCCGCGGCGGGAAATCGAGTCGAGCACCTGCATCGGCCGTCGATGGGCACCCTGCACCTTGGCGACCTCGCACCCGGACAATGGCGCCTGCTCACGCTCGCTGAAGTGGCCGCGCTCCTGAGCTAATGTGAATCGTGACCGTGTGCTTATAGCAGCTCGTACCGCACGCCGCCGCCGGCCTTGTCGAGGATCAGCACGGTCTTCTTCTCACCGCCCGCGAGCGGAATGATGATCTGCACCGGTGCGGTAGCCCAACCAGACGCGCCCACCGGAGTCTGCCAGATGTGGATCTCCCACGAGCCCACGGTACTCTGATAGAACGGCGCGCTCAGGGAATTCGGCTGCGCCTGGTACGTGAAGGGAAACTGCCACGAGACCGGCATCTGGTAGTCCGGCTGGGTGCGATACACCTGCAGCTCGCCAGCATTCGGCGCCAGGTGCAGCACGCGAACCTTGGTGGCGCCCGCGGGAACCACACTGCCCGTGTCGTCGAGCACCGCGGTGGCGACGGAGCCACTCGATGACCGCACGACGGCAATCGTGCTCAGCGCACCAGACGCCGTGACGATCGTCTGTGACGCCGAAGTGGTCGCGCTACCGGCCGGCCGGATCATGAGCGTGTGCGCACCGTACGGCGCATAGACACTGCTGATCGCCCCGGCAGAGAGTGATGCAGCCACGATGGCGCCGTCGATCAACACGTCGACGGGTCCGGGGAACGCATTCACGACACGGACCGCTGGCCGATCGCCATTGAAGCCAGTTGGCCCGTTGCTGCACGCGACGGCTCCTGCGGCAAGGATCAACCACGAGAGTCGGCGCAGTCCGACACCGCGCAGTCGGAGATACACTGATGCCGGGCGGGATGCACTATCCATCCTGCTGAATACACGTGTCATGTGCTCTCCCTGTGACGCGAATGAAGCCTTGTCCAGCAATGACTCGACGCAGCCGGTGATCCGCACGTGACCTCTGGTGCCGAGGAAGTGCAGTCGGTTGCTTCAATAGAGGTCGATCACGAAGAGTACACCTCTCCATGCTGGATGATTTACCTCTCGTTCGTCCACCGACGCCTACGCCCCAATCGCGCGTGAAGAATCGAACCGCACTGAATTTGGTGGCCGTCACCGGCCTGCTCGCCACGACGGCAGTCTCCGTGTCACGATACGACACGCCGTTCGCCAACTTCGTGGAACCGGGCTTTCCCTTCATTGTCTCCACGATTGATGCGGGCAAGCTCGGCGGCGGATTTCCCGAACGGAACCTCGCCGTCCGCTGTGTCGTGCTCATGCTCGGCAACGACAGCTACGCGTGCTTCGATACGGACCTGCTGCGCATCTCCGCCGCATGGCGCGGCGCATTCGTGTCGCTCACGACAATGGCCCAGATCTCCTACCAGGAACCGGGCAACAAGAACAACGCGATCTCCCGAATCCTCGGCAAGCCCGTGATGGCCACCGGAGTCTACCCGGGCTGGACGAGTGAGGATCCTGACTTCCGCGATCCGCGGCCGGCCGGTCCTGATCCCGCCGCCGTGGGACGCGGACCGCTTCCCGCGGATCAGGCACGGTGGAACGGGCTCAATGTCGTGGGGAACGAGGCGGTGCTTTCATACACTGTCGCCGGTACGGACATCCACGAACAGGTCGGCAGCACCGTCTCCGCGGGCCAGGTCGGTATCACGCGCACCTTCAGGACCAGCGTCACGAAGACCGCGCTCACCCTCGTCGTGGCCGAGATGCCTCCCGGAGGAACGGCCGACGTACGCGACAACGTGATCACCGTCAGCTCGGCGTCCGATACGGCGACGGTCATCGGTGTGAGCAATGCGCCCGTTGGCGCCCAGTTCAAGATCGTGGACAATCGCTACGTCACGCTGCGGTTGCCCACCAATGCGCCGGCGATGCTGTTCCGCGTGATCGCATGGCGTGGTCGCACCAGCGACAGGGATGCGGTGAGTGCGATGATGGCCACGCCGATGCGCATGGCTGACTACGTGCGTGGCGGTGCGCCCCACTGGGCCGGTTCGGTGACCACCGTGGGCAAGACGTCGCCGGATACCGCCGACTACGTGCTCGATCGCCTGACGCTGCCGCTCGCGAATCCATGGCGACGTAACGTTCGTGTGGCCGACGTCGATTTCTTCCGCGACGGTCGCGCTGTAGTCGTCACCTTCGAAGGCGACGTCTGGATCGTCTCGGGCATCGACCGCGCACTTGGCAAGATCGAGTGGAAGCGTTTTGCATCAGGACTCTACGAGCCGCTCAGCGTCGCGGTCGTGCGCGACACCATCTACGTGTACGATCGGCAGGGGCTCGTGCGGCTTACCGATACCAACGGCGATGGCGAGGCGGATCTCTACGAGAACTTCAGCAACCTGAACCAGCAGTCCGGCGAATCGCGCGAGTTCCCGCTCGGCATGGCGGCAAAGCCGGGCGGCGGATTCTATCTCGCCATCGGCGGAGCACTCGACAACGGACCCAAGACGTCGCCCGTCATCATGCCGGGCTTTCGCGCGGGCTCGAGCCAGAGCGGCACGCTCCAGGAGGTTTCGGCCGACGGTCGCTCGATACACACCTTCGCCACCGGACTCCGCGAGCCGATCATCGGCGTGGATCCGCGAACAGGACTCATCGCGTCCTCGGATCAGCAGGGAAACTTCGTCCCCGCCACGCCGATCTTCCTCCTGAAGGAAGGCGGCTACTACGGCGTCACCCCCACCGCGCACCGACCGGCCCCCCTGCCGCCGCCCGAGCTTCCGCTGCTCTGGATTCCGCACGAGGTCGACCAGTCCGGCGCCGGTGAAGTGTTCGCCGGCTCCCGCATGGGCTTCGGCGGCGATGCACTTGTCCACCTCTCCTACGGCCGACCCGGCCCATTCCGCGTCTACGTCGACAGCACCCGCACAGGGATGCAGGGCGCCCTCATCGCACTTCCCGGTGCCTACCTTGCGCCGACACTCAAGGGGCGCGTTGGTCCGAACGACGGACAGCTCTATCTCGCCGGCTTCAGCGTCTGGGGATCCAACGCGACGGAAGTATCGAGCCTCGTCCGCCTGCGCTACACGGGACGTGAGAGTCGGCTGCCGCTGGCCGTGCACTCGGGACTCCAGGGCATCCTCGTTCGCTTCGCCACACCGCTCGATGCGAAGACCGCAACCGACGTCGCCCGCTATCACCTGGAGCGCTGGAACTACGTCCGCAGTTCGGCATACGGGTCGGGCCACTTCAAGCTCGACGGCACGCCAGGGCAGGACAAAGTAACGCTCCGCCCGCACCTCTCCGCCGACGGACGCACAGTACTGCTCGTCGTGCCGGACATGAAGCCCGTCATGCAGATGCAGCTCGATTACGACGTGAAGAGCCGCACGGGCACCATTCTTCGCGACACGCTCTACCTCACCGTGCACGCCATCGACTCGCTCGACCTTGCCCGTGTCGGTTTCGGATCGCTGAACTGGCGCGCCGACGCGATCGTCGCATCACGGACGCCGACCGTCACCCCGGCCGTTGCCTCGGGATCATCTGCGGCACTCGGCGCCGCACTGTACAGGGAGAAAGGCTGCGCCGCATGTCACTCCATCGACGGCACGCTCGCCGGCAAGATCGGTCCGACCTTCAAGGGACTCTACGGCGCCAGCGTAACGCTGACGTCCGGCGTCACCCGCAAGGCCGACGACGCATACCTGCGCAACTCCATCCTGGATCCGGCGGCGGAAATCGTGAAGGGCTTCGAGCCCGGCATGCCGAGCTTCCGCGGCGTCTTGAGCGACGCACAGGTCGAGTCGCTGGTCCGCTACATCCGCACGCTCGGTGCCCGTTCGCGATAGGGCGCCGCGTTCGACCACGCCTCGAGTGACGACCTGCTCGAGGCATATCCAACCTCGACGATCGGGTCGATCTCGCTCCACTTGAACATCTCGAACTCGCCGACCGGCAGCTGCAGGTACAGGGAGGCGACCGCCTTCATCCGCTCCGCCATGCCACGCTGCCGAGTAGCACCGTGCGCTGAATGACCCAGAGCGACGACGGATATTTCCTCTACCGGCGGGCCGAGTCCCGGCAACGCACTGCGCGCGCGCACTGCGCCACAACGTGCCCGTGCGATGCGTGATCGTGTGTGCATCCGTGAGGCTGCATGCCACACTGAAGTACGGTAGCCAGCAAGCCTCCGCGCGCGCGTCGCCGAACAACCCCTGGAACAGCCGCACGACCTTGTTGCAGGTGATCTTCGAGACGAACGGCAGCGTGTTGTCCCATGCGAGCGGATCGCGACGGAAGGTGGTTTGCGTTCGCTCGTGTATCCGTGCCGATTCCCAGCCAAGCGCGACCTCGGCCGCGATGATGCTGCCATGCTTGTTCATTCACAATCTTGCCACGCCCGTCGCAAGTCGGCAACGTTGCACGACCAATTCAATTCGCCTTCAACGAGTCCACGATGCTTCCGTTGCGCCACCTGATGGTCCTCGCGATCCCGGTCGCCACCGTCGTCACGATTGCGTCGTCGAGCTCCGATTCGCTCGCGGCGCCGGCCCCCTTCATCGCGCCGGCCGCGACACTCGACTCGGTGCTCCTCGCCTCGTACAAGTGGCGCAACATCGGACCCGACCGTGGTGGTCGCTCCATCGCGGTCTCCGGCGTGAAGGGGCGCCCGAAGGAGGCCTACTTCGGCGCCGTGGGCGGCGGACTCTGGAAGACCACCGACGCCGGCGAGAACTGGGCGCCCGTCACCGACGGACAACTCAAGAGCGCCAGCGTCGGTGCGGTCGCGGTGAGCGAGAGCAATCCCGATGTCGTCTTCATCGGCATGGGTGAATCATGCATTCGCGGCAACATCATGGCCGGCGACGGCGTCTACAAGTCGAGCGATGCCGGCAAGACGTGGACGCACCTCGGATTCGACCAGTCCGACGCCATCTCCAAGATTCGCATCCACCCCACCAACCCCGACATCATCTTCGTCGCCAGCTTCGGGAAGTACTCCGTGCCGAGCACCGAGCGCGGCGTCTTCAAGAGCACCGACGGGGGCAAGACGTGGCGCAAGGTGCTCTACCGCGATGACAAGACGGGCGCGATCGACATCAGCATCGACCGCACGAATCCGAACATCATGTACGCGTCGATGTGGGAGGCCTTCCGCAACGAGTACACGATGTCGAGTGGCGGTACCGGCAGTGGCCTGTTCAAGAGCACTGACGGCGGCGAGACATGGACCGAGATGACGCGCAACAAGGGCCTGCCGCAACTCGGCCTCGATGGCCGCATCGGCGTCGCCGTATCGGGCGCCAACTCCAACCGCGTGTACGCGCTGGTGGAGAACGACAGCGGTGGTCTCTTCCGCAGCGAAGACGCGGGCGCCACGTGGGCGCTGATCAACGGGAGCCGCGACATCCGGCAGCGCGCATTCTACTACACGCACGTCCACGCCGATCCGAAGAACCAGGACGTGGTCTACATGCAGAACACGTCCATGTTCCGCTCCACGGACGGCGGCAAGACGCTGAACAACATCGGCAGCGGCACACACGGCGACATGCACGATCTGTGGATCGACCCGGACGACACCACGCACCTCGTGGTGGGCAACGACGGCGGCGGGGCCGTATCGACGAATACCGGTGGCAAGTGGACGACCGAGGATTTTCCGACCGAGCAGTTCTATCACATCGCGGCGACGAAGCACGTTCCGTATCACGTCTGTGGTTCACAGCAGGACAACAGCACCTTGTGCACGCCGTTCAACTGGAACCAGGCCGCCTTCGATGCCGCACAAGGTCGCGCCGGTGGCGCGGCCGGACGTGGAGGTCGCGGTGGGGCTGGTCGCGGTCGGGGCGCCGCCGGCGACAGCACTCCCCCGGCACTCGGCGCCAACGACATCACGCTCGGCGGCATGGCCGAGTCGTACCAGGCGGGCGGTGGCGAGCCAGGCTACATCGCACCGGATCCGCTCGAGCCCGACCAGTACTACTCCGGCACCAACAACGGTGGCTACCTCGACAAGTACAACCGTCGCACCGAGATCCACCGCGAGGTGAATCCATATCCGTGGTTCTACTCGGGAGAACCGAGCAAGGACATCAAGGAGCGGTGGCAGTGGACCTATCCGATCATCTTCTCCACCGTTGATCCGAAGACGCTCTACGTCTCGTCGCAGCGACTGTGGCGCACGACGAACGGTGGTCGCACCTGGACGGTCCTCAGCGGCGATCTTACGCGCCACGATCCCAAGACGCAGGGACACTCCGGCGGTCCGATTACAGGCGACATGAACGGACCGGAAGTGTATGGCGTGATCTTCTCGGTTGGTCCGAGCAAGCTGACGACGAACACCATCTGGACCGGGTCGGACGACGGCCTCATTCACGTCACACGCGATGCCGGGAAGCACTGGACGAACGTCACGCCGCCGGACATGCCGGAGTTCGGCCGCGTCAGCCAGATCGACGCGTCGAAGTTCAACGATGGCGCGGCGTACGTCTCCGTTCGGAAGCCGCTGCTGAACGACGTTGCCCCCTACATCTTCAAGACCTCCGATTACGGGCGGACGTGGACGAAGATCGTCTCGGGCATCCGCCCGGATGCGTACGTGCATGCCGTTCGTGAAGACCCCACTCGCAAGGGACTGCTGTACGCCGCCACACAGCACGGCGTCTACATGTCGCAGGACGACGGCGCATCATGGGCCTCGCTTGCGCTCAACATGCCGGATGTGCCGGTCGCGGACCTGATCGTCGAAGGCAACGAGCTCGCTATTGCCACGCATGGCCGCGGCTTCTGGATCCTCGACAACATCGCGGCCCTGCGTCAGTCCACACCCACGATCCTCGCCTCCGCCGCACATCTGTACACGCCGCCGGTTGCCGTCCGCTCCGGCGCCGGCATGCCGATCACATGGTCCCTCAAGACCGCGCCGACCAACATCAAGCTCGACATCCTCGATTCTGCCGGCACGGTGCTCAGAACCTTCGAGCCGGATACCACGCACCCGGATTCGGCAGCACGCGCAGCGGCGGCTGCGCCAGCGGGCGGACGCCGCGGCGGTGCAGTTCCCATGCTGCCGAAGACCGCCGGAGTCAATCACATAACGTGGGACCTCCGCTCGAAGGGCATCGCGTCCTTCCCCGGCATGATCCTGTGGGGCGCCGGCACGAATGGCCCGGCCGTTCCACCCGGCCGCTACACGGTTCGCCTCGTCGCCGACGGGCAGACCCGCACCGTGCCTGCCACGGTCAGCAAGAACCCACGCCTCACCGATGTCACCGTCGCCGACATGCGCGCGCAGTACGCCTTCTCGAAGCAGGTGCGTGACAAGGCGAACGAGGCGAATGAATCGGTCATCGGCATCCGTCGCGTGAAGGCGCAGCTCGCGGATCGCTACACCAAGTCGAGCGACGCCACGCTCAAGTCTGTGGGTGACACGCTCAAGACACACGTCTCCGCCGTGGAAGAGAACGTCTACCAGGTGCGCAACCAGAGCGGTCAGGATCCACTCAACTTCCCCATCAAGGTCAACAACCGCCTCGCGAACCTGATGTCGATGGCCGAACGCGGCGATGGGGCGCCGATCAACAGCATGCCCGAGATCTTCGGAATCCTGACTACTGAGCTCAAAGGCTATACCGATCAATTGGCAAAGGTCTACAAGACCGACCTGGTTGCCGTGAACCGGGAGCTGCTGCAACTCCACCTCGCGCCGATCGATCCGGCCTGCGAGAAAGTCGCGGGGTGCGCCGCCATTCCGTGAGCTGGACGCTGGTCGGCACGACCCTCGGGCGCTGCGGCATCGCCTGGAGCGCCCGGGGTGTGCACGAGGTCCAACTGCGCGAGCCCGACCTCTTTGACTATCCCGGTACCGGCGAGACGACTACATCTCGTCTGCCGACGGTCCGTAGGTGCCGGGGATGGGAATGCCGAGCATGCGCAGGTAGACGCCGAGCTGCGCCCGATGATGCGCGATGTGGCTGATGGCCATCGAGCGCACGAGTGTCGACTTCTGGTCATCGACGTACACCACGTCTCCCATCTTCAGTTGCCAGCGGCCGGCAAGATCCTCCCAGCTGGCTCCCTCCACCGCCGCCTTCATCTCCGCCGCATTACGGTCGAACTGTGCGAGCCGGTCTGCCGAGGTCGCGAAGGATTTCGGGATCCAGGGCGTCGTCGCGAAGTCGACGAAATCGGTGGAAAGCAGACGCTCCCCAAAGCCAAGCAACTCGGTGATGTGGGTGGCCAGTGAGGCCAGCGTCATCGATTTTTCGTGCGGCCGATAGTCGTCATTTCCGTCGGGCACGAGGGCAACGAGCTTCCGTGCCGATGCGATCTCGATGTCGAGATCAGGATAGAGGAGTTGCGCTGGGGTCAGGCCTTCCGGGAATGCCATTTGATCGATGGAGTTCGGGTGGTTCGGAGTTTGTACGGTAATAGCTCATGGTTCAATCCGCCAGTTTCACGCTTTGCTCTCGGCGGAATTCCCGTTTCCCGCAAATGACGAGCGACCCTGCCCTCGTTGTTCGCTCAGAAGGTCAGCGAGAGAATGGAGTGCTGGCCGCGCATGCCTACCTTCGCGAACATGATCGATTCGGGCGAGAACCGGACACTGACGCCGCTCGCGCGGCCGGACTCCCGGTCCCTCGAGCCAGTCCCACCGAGACCGGCATTGGCCTCGGGCGGCTTGATGAACTGCTCGGTGAGAATCGCGCCAATGATACCGCCCGCCGTCGCGGCGCCGTAGATCACGTGGCTGTTGTCGGTCTGCGCGAGCACGGGACCGATCAGGCCAACCAGCGCACCGGCGAACGCCCCATACTGAAACAGCCGCGCATCGGATTCCGTGTGATCGAATGGCCGCACCAGGAGCCGATCGCCCGCGATGGCGCCGACGGTGAAACCGGTTCCGACGAGCGCCCACCCGAGATTGTCGCTCGTCCTGTCGCTCAGGAGTGTGGCCGCCACACCCATGCCAAGAAACTCGGTGGTGACGAGCGTGCCGACATCGCCTGCCGTGACGCGATACGGCGCCGTTCGCACGTACCGAAGGCCAAGCGGATAGCCGAGCGCGCCTGCGCCCACGATGGCGGTGGTGGCAATGCGATTGGAGGAGTTGTTCCTGAACAAGCCGGCGCCGCCGAGCGTTGACGCCGTCAGTACCGCCGTCACCGTGGACCCATGCGATGTTCCATGTGCTTCAGCATCCGTCATCGGCTCACCGAGCACGAAGCCGGCGACATCGCCCGCTATTCCGCCGGCGAGGGTAGCAGCGGCATAGCCTCGACTGCTCCGGTCGTCTCCAGTCAGCGAATAGAGCAGCAGGTCGGCGGCGATGGCACCGCGTCTCGCACTGTGCCACGACAGGTGATTCTGGGCTCTCGACACGGGGCTCGTCTGTGTCATGCTGGCCGAGCCGAAGAACATCCCCGCGGTGACTGCCAGGTACGCCGCGCTCGAGCCGGCCGGATCGGCCACGAGAGTGGCCGCGGCAGGGCCGAACAGAAGGGCACCAAGGAGCGTCTGATTGACGACGAACGTGCCACGGACGGGCTCGGAGATAAACGTAGGCATAGCATCCGGACCGCCCCGCGCCGCCGCGAACGTGCTCGCGCTGTCGATGATCCCAGCGAGCGCACGACGTTGCGTCATGTCCAGCGAGTAGCGCTCGAGCACCTCGCGCTGCCGCTGAACAACGAGGACAAAGCCTCCGCCAGCGACGTCGATGCCATAGAGGCGTGCGTCGATGTAATCACCCGTAACAGGCCAGATCGGCGCCGACAGACCGAGCCGCGCCGCCAGCGGTGGGGAGATGCTCATGATGCGGCCAGCGCTGTCGAACGGCACAGGCCGCTCCCGCGCCTGCGCATCGGCGCGGGTCGCTGGCCAAAGGACAAGCAGCGACATGACGGATGCGCAGAATAGAGCACGCCGGATCATCGGACAGGCCGACAGACGACTGATCTGCATGTGGAACCGTGGAGGAGGTGATGACGTGCCGTCACACGAACGCGGCAGAAACAAACGAACTGGCTCACGGTGGTGGAAGCACTGCGGCGAGCAAGGTCTCTGGCGGGCAATGTGAAGTGAGCCAGTCAGCCACCGGTCACCGAAGGGTCAACTCACTACCTTGTAAGGAGATAACTCAAACCTGGCGAGCTTCGAGCTCAAGCTCAGGCTTCAGTCCGGGATCCCAGCCGCGACCTGGATAATTGCCGAGATGCTGCGCTCCACGTCCTGGTCCGTCGTCGCCCATGAGATCACCGAGATTCGCATGGCCGTACGTCCCTGCCAGATGGTGATGCCAGCCCAGCACGTCCCCTCCTCCTGAATGGCCGCAATCACCCGCGCCGTACGCTCCGCATTCCCAAATGCGACCAGCACCTGGTTCAGCACGACGTCGTTCAGGATCTCGAACCCGGCCCCCGAAAGTGCCTCCGCGAATCGCCGCGCCTGGCGACAATGCCGCGCGACGAGCTCCTCGACACCGCTCCGGCCCAGCGCCTTCAGCGCCGCCCAGACCTCGATGCCGCGCGCCCGACGCGAAAGCTCGGGCGTATAGTCCGACGGATTTCGCTGCACCGAATTAGTCGGCAGATACTCGGCGGTCACTGCCATCGCGGCCCGCAACGCTCCGCCATCGCGCACGAACGCGATGCCACTGTCGTAGGGCACGTTGAGCCATTTGTGCGCATCCGTCGCCCAGGAGTCCGCGCGCTCGATGCCCTCGCCGAGGTGCGCCTGCTCCCGCGATGCGCGAGCCCAGAGACCGAAGGCGCCATCGACATGAACGAACGCCCCCGCAGCGTGGGCCAAGTCGCAGATCTCCCCGATCGGATCGAATGCGCCGGTGTTCACGTTGCCGGCCTGCACACAGACGATTGTCGGGCCCTCCATGCGCGGCAGCTCGGACAATACCAAGCGTCCCTGCGAATCCACGGGCACCTTCACGACCCGCTTCCGTCCCAGACCCACGACGCCGAGCGCCTTGTACAACGTCGGATGCGCCTCGGCGCCGGTGATGACCGTGATCGGCGGCGCGCCGAACAGGCCGTCGGCCTCGACGTTCCACCCGACCTTCTCGAGCACGGCATGGCGAGCAGCGGCGAGCGCAGTGATGTTAGCCACCGTCGTCCCGGTCACGAAGCTGCCTGCCACCCCACTCGGCAGGTGAAGCACGTCGACCAGCCACTTGAGGGCGACCTCCTCGAGGATCGCGACACCGGGCGTGGCCTTGTACAGGCCGGCATTCTGGTCCCAAGCGGTCGCAAGCCAGCTGGCCGCGACAGTGGCCGGAAGGCTGCCTCCCATGACGAAGCCGAAGAAGCGTGGTCCGGCAATGGCCATCGTCGCGGGCGATCCCAGCTCGTCGAGCTGCGAGAGCACGGCATGCGCATCGACGCCTTCCTCCGGTAGCTCCTCGTCCAGTGCGGACAAGCCCGCCACCGCATCAGCGCTGGGCGATACACGCCGCTCGGCGAGGCTTTCGAGATAGTTGATGGAGCGATTGGCAGCGTCACGAAGGAGATCGGACATGAGTCGGAGAAGGGCTGGAGGTCCGGACAAGGTAGGCCGCGCTGCACGCCGCGACTATCCGAAAGATGTGGCGCGAGGAATCTGCCGGTGTGTGAAACCATGTCGTGCGTCGACGAGACGGCAGGTGCGCCGCGCGATTCCCGGAACCCCCACCTCGTGCTGGTCCCAATTCTCGCGCTTGACGGACCCTTCGCACGAAAGGACCGCGATGTGCAAGTTTCACGGACCATGTCGATCGACGCCCTCGCCGGCTTTCATCCGCTCGTGCGCGATTGGTTCACCGACACGCTCGGTGAGCCCTCCGCGCCGCAGCGCGCCGGATGGCCGGCCATCGCCAGTGGATCGGACACGCTGATTCTCGCCCCCACCGGAACGGGGAAGACACTTGCGGCATTCCTGTGGGAGCTCAACGCCCTCATCACCGAAGGCTTCGAGGCACCGCTCGCGAATGCCGTGCACCTCCTGTACGTGTCGCCTCTCAAGGCGCTCAACAACGACGTGCAGCGAAACCTCGAGCTGCCCCTGGCGCAGCTCAGGGACCGATATGCACTGACGGCCGCGGCCACCGACACTGATCGCGTCAGGAAATTCCCGGAGATCCGTGTCGCCGTACGCACCGGTGACACGAAGGCGTCCGAGCGCGCCCGCATGCTGCGGAAGACGCCGCACATCCTGATCACGACGCCCGAGTCGCTCCACATCCTGCTGACGAGCGTGCGCGGCCGGACGATCTTCAGTTCGCTGCGTGCTGTCATCATCGACGAGATTCACGCCGTCGCGGGCACCAAGCGCGGCGCCCACATGGCGCTCACGCTCGAGCGACTCGCGCGCGTTGCGCCGGCGGCGCCGCAGCGCATCGGCCTGTCGGCCACACAGAAGCCGCTCGACGAAGTCGCGAAATTTCTCTCGGGCTGTGAGCCCGCGGAAGCAGGTGCGCCGCCGCGGTTCCGGCCAGTTGCCATCGTCGACTGCGGGCTGGTGAAGCGCATGGAGACGCAGGTCATCTCGCCCGTCGATGACCTGGCGCAAGTCGGCGGAACGATCTGGACGTCCGTCACGCCCTTGCTGCTCGACAAGATTCGCGGCGCGCGCACCACGCTCATCTTCGTGAACAATCGGGCGCAGGCCGAGAAGCTCGCGGCACGCGTGAATGCGCTGGCGCAGGAGGAGATGGCGCAGCCCTACCACGGGTCGCTGTCACGCGAGCGGCGATTCATGCTCGAAGAACGGCTCAAGGCGGGCGAAATCAGGGCGCTCGTCACGACGAGCTCCCTGGAGCTCGGCATCGATGTCGGCTCGGTGGACCTCGTGCTCATGGTCCAGAGCCCGAAGCGCGTCGCGGCAGCGCTCCAGCGCGTCGGACGCGCGGGCCACTCGCTCGACGCCGTCAGCCGCGGTGTCTTCATCCCGACCTTTCGCGACGACGCCCTCGAGCAACTTGCCATCCTCGAGGCGATGCGCTCGGGCGACGTCGAGCCGACGCGTGTGGTCCAGAACGCGCTCGACGTGCTCGCCCAGATCATCGTCGCCGTGGTCGCATCGGAGACGCCGGAGTGGACGAGCGCCGAGCTGTTCGACTTCGTGCGACGCGCCTACCCGTACCACACGCTCACCCGGGCAGCGTTCGACGAAACGCTCGCCATGCTCGCCGGCAAGTATCCCAGCGACGTGGCGGGCGAGCTGGAAGCTCGCGTGTCGTGGAATCGCATCTCGGACCAGCTGACGCCCGCGCGTGCATCGCGCATGGTCGCGACCATTTCCGGCGGCACGATTCCGGATCGTGGCCTCTACACCGTCAACCTTGCCGACAAGACGCGTCTCGGTGAGCTCGACGAAGAGTTCGTCCACGAATCCCGCGTCGGGGATGCGTTCCAACTGGGCAGCTCCACCTGGCGTATTCGCAGCATCGAGCACGATCGCGTGATCGTTGTGCCAGCCCCGGGCGCCCCAGCACGCATGCCCTTCTGGCACGGGGAGTTCATGGCGCGGTCGAGTCACCTCTCCCCGCGCATCGGCGCACTCCGTCGTGCGCTCGACGGCGCACGGACGCTGGACGACCTGGCCGAGCTCCGATCACACTACAGCGCCGATGAACCCACGATTCGCTCGCTCGTCGAGTATGTGCAGGCGCAGCGAGCGATCACGGAGATCGTGCCTGATGAAACGAACCTCGTGCTCGAACACTTTCGCGACGAGGTCGGGTCCATTCGCATGGTGCTGCACGCCCCCTTCGGTGGACGTGTGAACGCGCCTTGGGGCATGGCACTGGGCCGCCGCATCCGCGAGCGACTCGGTGTCGATGTCCAGGTGCAGACCACCGACGACGGCCTCATGCTGCGCCTGCCCGACATGGGCGCCGCACCGCCCGTCGAATCCATTCGTGCACTCGCGGCCGATGAGGCCGAGCGTCTCGTGCTCGAGGAGGTGGGCGCGTCGTCGCTGTTCGGGGCGCGCTTCCGCATGAACGCGGCGCGCGCACTACTGCTGCCGCGTGGCAATCCGAGGCGACGCATGCCACTCTGGCTTCAGCGGCTCAAGGCGGGCGACCTGCTACAGGCGGTCTCGGAGTATCCGTCCTTTCCCATCGTGGTGGAGACGTACCGCGACGTGCTCCAGGACGCGTTCGACATGGCCGGTCTGCGCGACGTCCTCACGCGTATCGCGACCGGTACGATCTCCATCCGGACGGTGCAGACGCAGAGTCCGTCGCCATTTGCGGCTTCGCTGCAGTTCGGCTTCGTGATCGACCACATGTATGGCGACGACGCGCCACGTGCGGAGCAGCGCGCGGCGTTGCTGTCGCTGGATCGGGTGCTGCTGGATGAGATCATGGGCGGGGAAGGCGCCGACGACACGACCCTCGCGGTGCTGGAGGAGCTGCTCGCCCGGAGACGCGGCATCGCGAGTGGACGACAGGCGCGCGACGCCGACGAGCTTGCGGTGCTGGTGGACCGGGCGGGGGACGTGACACGAGCCGAGCTGGAAGCGCGCGTGGCGCTGGCCGCGGAATGGCGGCGTGGCGACCCACTGGCAACGCTCCTGGAGAGTGGTCGCCTGGTGGAGATCGAGGTGCCGACCGCGCGTGGTGTGGAGCCTCGGTTCATCCTGGTCGATTCGTACGCACGGTACGCAGCGGCGTTTGGCGCGAACGCCATATCGGAAGTGCGCGCCGGAACAGCCCTCCTGCCCAGATCGGCGGCCGACGTCATCCCCGGCGTGCTGAGGGAAGCCGTGCTCACCGACCGTGCAGCCCGACGAGAAATCCTCGTGCGGTGGCTGTCGCTTGCCGGACCGGCGTCGATCGAGGATGTCCGGGCGCGGTACGACTTCGACGCCGCGTGGCTCGAGCGCCGGCTCGGTGACTTCGAGAGGAAGGGTGTGCTGGTGCGTGGCGTGTTCGGCGGCGACCGCACCGCGATACGGTGGACGTCTCGTCGGCTGTTGGAGCAGGCTCGCCGCCGGGAATTGGCGCAGGCCAGGAAGCAGATTGAGGCGGTGCCGCTGGATCGATTCCAGCGTTATCTCCAACGCTGGCAACACCTTGCGCAAGGCGTGCAACGCGGCGGCAATGATGCGGCTGTGCAGGCACTGTCACAGCTCTATGGGTTGGCGCGGCCGGCCGATGGTTGGGAGCGCGACTATCTCCCATCGCGGCTGGAGCACTATGAGCCAGGGTCGCTCGCTGGACTCGCGGCGTCGGGTGCGCTGGTCTGGGCCGCCGAGCCGGCGACCGCGGGCAAGATCGGAAAGATCCGGTTCTTCGAGCGGGGGACGGGCCGACTCTGGCTCGGGCCTGCGACCGATGTGACCACCCTGAGCGAAACGGCGCAGCGCGTGCACGAACTACTGCGGTCGCAGGGCGCCTCGTTCACCGGCGATATATTAGCAATAATTGGTATTGGATCGCCCGGTGCCAAGGGAGCACTTCACGAACTCGTGGCGGCTGGACTCGTCACGAACGACACGATCGACGCGCTTCGCGATGTGGTTCGGTGGACATCACCATTGCCCTTGGCACGCGGGGATGAACCGGATCCCGCGCGCTGGCTCCCGGCCGACTACAAGCCGTCCGCGAACCGGCCGGTGGTCCAGCGCCGGGTGAGCCTGCGACGGCTACCCAACTGGCGGAGGCCCGAACTGGAAGCGGGGTCCACGGGCCTCTGGGGTGGCCGGTGGTCGTTGGTGCATCGTTCGGGCACGTTGGGTGTGAGCTCCGATGAGGAAATGGATGCGCATATCATCGCGCGGAAATGGCTCGATAGATACGGTATAGTGTCGCGTAATTGGTGGCAACGAGAGCATCCGGCCGTGTCGTGGCGCGACATCTACCAGGAGCTCAAGCGCCTCGAGTTTCGCGGCGAAGTCCAGCGCGGATACTTCGTCGCCGGATTGGCCGGCGCTCAGTTCGCACTTCCCGAGGCGGTCGAGATTCTCCGCCAGGGAGACGAGGCCCGAACCGGCATCGTCGTCATGGCGACCTCCGATCCGGCGAATGTCTACACGCTCCCGCTCACCGAAGGCAGCGAGGTGGATCCATTGAGTCGGCCGCGAGGCGCGGGCGCGATGATCGTGACCATGGAAGGTCGCATCGTCGTTGCGTCCGAATCACGCGGCGCTCGGCTGCGCATTGCCCACGGTGCCACCACCGACGATGTCATCCAAGCCGCTCGCTCACTCGGCGACCGACTCGTGAAACGCTCCGGCAAGGCTCGGCGACGCGATGTTATCGTGGAAAGCATCGACGGTGAGCGGGCTGCCGACTCGCGGTGGACCGATGCCTTCGTCGAGGCGGGCTATCGGGTGATGTCGAGCATCCTCCGGTATTACGCGGGATTCTGACTAAACAATAATAATACATATGTCTGACACGACCCCACGTCGCAGGCGGGCGGCCGGCACCCGGTCGCCAAGGGTCTCGCTGCAGCTCCCGATGCCGACGGGCACATCGCCGGTCGTGACAGGGATGTTTCGGTTGCCCGACGGGACTGTCTCGGTCATCACGACCGTAGAGCAGGTCCGGGCGGACGCGGCCAACGCGGACGCGATCTTCTGGGTCAACCTGGACGTCTCGCGTGCGGAAGAAGCGAGCCTGCTCAAGGACGTCTTTCAATGCAATCCGCTCGCGATCGAGGATGCACTGAATCCGGCGAGCCGAGTGAAGCTGGATGAGTATCCGACCTTTCTGCAGACGCTGCTCTACGCGTATGACGCGGATTGCGCGGATGAACGCGAATTGTTCCGTCGACCCTCGATACTCGTTCTGCTGCTCCTGACACCACGCGATATTGCCCTGCGCTGATGTCGGGCGACCGGAAGCGCCACTCTACCACCGCTCGCACTGCCGCTTCGCGTGCAGCGGGACGATCGAGCAGGCGAGCAGAGCCGCGCGAGGCAAACGAAGCACTCTGGTGTACTGTATGATCATGGAGGCCCGGCGGCTCTTACCTCCGTCGAACTGGCCCGAAACACGCAATTTCCACAAAAGGTGCTCCTGTACCTTTCTCGCGACCACGAGCAGCTGGGACGGCTCGTTCGATCGGCGTTCCTTTGCATACCGCTGGCAATGCTGCCGAGCGGGTCGGTGGGCCGCAGTCATGACAGGGCTTCCCTGCCTGCACATGCGGCCACAGGACGGATCGAGGGACAGGTGCTTCTGTCCACCGCCCTGACCACCCGCCGGCCCCGCTTCCGCATCTACTCTGATCCCGGCCCCGGCGCGCGCCCGCCCGCCAGGGAGGGCGAGGAGATGCGCAACGTCGTGCTGTATGTGCAGCATGCGGTCGTGGTGGCGGGGACGCCGCCGGCGCGCGCTGCCATGGCCCAGCGCGACGAGCAGTTCCAGCCCCACGTGCTTCCTGTGTATCGCGGCGCGACGGTGGATTTTCCGAATGAGGACGACGTCTTCCACAACGTGTTCTCACTCTCCAGCGCCAAGACCTTCGACCTCGGTCGTTTTCCGAAGGGCTCGTCGAAGAGCGAAGTGTTCGACAACACCGGCACCGTGCAGGTGTTCTGTCACATCCACTCGGACATGAGCGCGGTCGTGCTGGTGCTCGAGAACCCGTATTTTGCCGTTCCAACCGTGGCCGGGAAGTATGCCATCGCCGATGTGCCACCGGGCGACTACACGCTCGTCGGGTGGCACGAGCGCATCAAGCCGATCTCACGAGCGATCCATGTAACCGCGGGCGAGACGACACGGCTCGACTTCAACATCCCGATCCCGGCAATCGCGGTCGATGGCGGACATTGAGCTCGCCGAACCGTCGGCTTCGGCGCGACCGGCACTCGGGCCAATCACGCGGCTGAGGCGCACGCGACTCAGCGTCCGGCTTGCGGTCTTCAGTGCCGCGCTCGTTGCGCTGGTGACGATGGCCATTTTTACGGCGCTCAGTGTGCGCGTGCGCAGCAGCACGGAGCGGCTCTTCGCCGACCAGCTCACGCGCAATGGACGGACGCTCGTGGCGCTCCAGCGCGACAGTCGCCGCCAGCTCGTGATGACGGCGGCGCTGCTCGCGGAAAGTCCGACGCTCAAGTCCGCGCTGTCCACGTACCGCCTCGAGCAGCAGAACGGGACTGCCCCGCGCGTTGATCTCGCCGCCACCGTGCAACGCGAGCTCGAACACCTCGGCGGCAACTTGCGTGGTGACGTGCTGCTCGTGACGGATGAGAGCGGACGGGTCTTCGCAGGACATACGCGCGATTCGACCACGACCGTGGGGATGAACCTCTCGTCGCTGCCCGCCGTGCACAACGCGCTGGACCCGAACATCAGCACCAACGACGA
Organism: Gemmatimonadales bacterium; assembly: GCA_038322445.1. Taxonomy (GTDB): domain Bacteria; phylum Gemmatimonadota; class Gemmatimonadetes; order Gemmatimonadales; family Gemmatimonadaceae; genus AG11. Next base: position 6,474 of record JBBQFW010000011.1, on the reverse strand, counting down.
CGCTCCATATCTCGCCGGCCTCGAGATCGGACACGCCTATTACGGTGTCGGTGTAGCGCCCCTCATCCTCGACGACTTCACGATCGGGACGATCGTCTACGGCGAGCGTGTCGACTCGGCACTGGGCGATTCACTCCGCAAGGATTTCGAGGGCGACGTCGTCATCTCGGCCGGCACGCACGTCATCAGCAGCACGCTGCCCGGATCCCTGGGAGAATCGGTGGCCGGCCACCGCCTGCTCTCCGGCAAGGCCGTGCATCTCGGCGCCGATGACTACATCACGGCGTCCATTCCGATTGGCCAGACGCAACGCGGCACGCCGCTCGCCATCACGCTGCTGCAGCCGCTCTCGCCCGCTGTCCGCCCCATCACGACGGCGTTGATCCGCGACTTTGCGCTGTACGGTGTGCTGGCGATCGTGCTCGCTGCCGTGGGGGCCGCCTTGCTGGCACGCTCGCTCCTGCGCCCACTCCGCCGCTTCATCGAGCTCATGCGGCAGGGCGCGCGCCGCGAGCGCGTGGACGAGGCGTTCGACGCGCAGGATGCGTCGCTGGAGATCCGCATCCTCAACCAATCGTTCAACCGGCTGATGGCGTCGCTCGGCCGCAAGCGTGACGAACTCGAGGCACGAGGATCTCAGCTCGCGGCGGCGAACGACGTCCTGACGGACGAGATTCACGGGCGACAGGTGGTCGAGCAGGCGTTGCGTGAAAGCGAGGCACAGCTGCGGCAATCGCAGAAGCTCGAGGCTGTGGGGACGCTGGCGGGCGGCATCGCGCACGACTTCAACAACATGCTGACGATCATCTCGGGCTTCACACAGATCGCGATCAGCAGGCTCGGCACCGATCATCCGGTTGCCGCTGACCTCAAGAACGTGTCGGATGCCGCGAACAGCGCAGCGGGGCTCACGCACCAGCTCCTCGCCTTCAGCCGCAAGCAGGTACTCCAACCGCGCGTACTCGATCTCGACGAGGTGGTGACGGGCATGGGGAGCATGATTCGCCGCCTCCTCGGCCCGCAGATCACGCTGAACGTCCACCGCGCCGAGGCGACGTGCATCAAGGCGGATCCCGGTCAACTCGAGCAGGTGTTGCTCAACCTGGCCGTCAACGCACGCGACGCCATGCCGCACGGCGGCACACTCACGATCGAGACGATGCGCAACCGGGGCGTGGATGGCCAGCACCGCATTGCATTGCGTGTGAGCGATACGGGTGAGGGGATGAGCGCCGCCGTTCGCGAGCGAATCTTCGAGCCGTTCTTTACCACGAAGGAAGTGGGAAAGGGGACGGGGCTCGGACTGTCCACGGTGTATGGTATCGTTGCGCAGTCCGGTGCGACCATCGATGTGGAGAGCGCGCTCGGGGTCGGCACGACGTTCACCGTGAGCTTTCCCTCGGCGGCGGAGTCGCTCGCGAATCGTCTCGAGTATCCCAAGGATGATGTGCTGCCGCGGGGCGTCGAAACCGTGCTCGTCGTGGACGACGAGGATGCGGTGCTCGACTATGCGAGCCGTGCGCTGGCGACCTGCGGATATGTGGTGCACTCCGCCAGCAGTGGCGTGGAAGCCCTGGCGCTCGCTCGCACGGTCTCCTTCGACCTGCTGCTGACGGACGTGTTGATGCCGCAGCTCAGCGGCCCCCAACTCGTGGAACGGTACGTGGCCAAGTACCCGTCGACCTGCATCGTCTACATGACCGGGTACGTGGATGACGTCACCATGCGCCTCGAGCTCGACGAGGACGTGTTGTTGATTCGCAAGCCGTTCGATGTGATGGAGCTGGCGCGTGCCGTGCGATCAGCGCTCGATGCGCGGCGGGTGCCGTCCACGCTGGCACCGGGCACGTGAGCCGATGAGCGTCCGCCGACATCCTGGTGCCGCTTTCTTGCTCGCGGCTCTTCTCGTACTCGCCCCGCTCGTGCGCAGCGCACGAGCACAGGGCGGGTTTCTCTTTCAGGGTGTGGGCGACCTGGAGCTCTGGAAGACCGACTCGGCGTCGTCATTGCTGGCGCGCGGCGGAGGCAGGCTTGCGCCGCTCTTCCGCGGCGACGTCTGGATGGCGATCGAGCCCATTCGCAATCTCGTGCTCTTCAACGAGACATCCGCCGAGACCGGGTCCGGTCGTGATGAGCCGGGCAGCGAGATCTACGCGAAGCAGTACGGGGTGCGCTATTCACCCTCGGACGCGTTGCTGCTCGAAGGCGGCAAGATCCGGCAGATCGTTGGGGCGTTTTCGGCCCGGCAGCTTTCCTTTCGCAATCCGCTCATCGGACATCCCGACGGGTATGCGGCCTCGTATCCGCACGGCGTGCGCGCGGACGGGTCGATCGGCGCGATGGACTATCGCGCGGGTCTCGTTTCACTTCCGCTCTTTCGTGAGGGATATACGCCGGATCCGAGTGCCGCCCTGCGCCCCGCAGTGGGCATCGGATACACTCCGCTGACCGGGGCGCGTATCGGGTTGTCCGGCATGATCGGCCCATACCTCAACCGCGACCTCGGTGCGTCTGAGCTGCGCGGCGAGCGCTGGACGCACTACAAGCAGCGCGTGGTGGGCCTGGATGCGCAGCTGAGCCGCGGTTACTTCGAGGCGAACGTGGAGGCAGCGTACAGCAACTACGACGTGCCGGGTCGTGGGACGGCCATTGATGGCGTGTCCTTCTATGTGGAGCCGAAGTACACGTTCACGCCGCGTTTCTACCTGGCCACGCGCGTGGAGCGGAACGACGATCCGTTCATCTCACCCGTGACGCCCACGCTCTGGGTGGCGAATCGGGTGATTCTGAGCGACGCGGAAGTCGGGGGCGGTTACCGCGCCACGACCTCGACGTTGCTGAAGCTCAGCCTGCGGATAGATCATTGGACGCCGAACGTGAACCCGCAGGCACCGCACGACAATGGCTACGCGCTGGCGTTCCAGTGGTCACAGACCTTCGACGTCGTCGAGCTGTTGCGGCGCCGCGAGTAGTCGCAGGTCAGGATGCGCGCGCCCTGACTGACTGGCGTACGCGCTCGGCCACGCGCGCCGCGATGTCGTTGTGCGCGGAGGTGCCATCCGCGAGATCACACTCGAATCGCTCGGACCACACACTCTGCCCCGATCGCGGGTGATGATCGGCTAATCCGTGGACATCAGCTGGTCCGCGCGCTTCCGATGGGCGAAGGCCACTCCACGAGGGGGCCGAGTGGGACGATGCGGCTGGGGTTCAAGTGGTCGTGCGTCATGTAGTAGTGCCGCTTGATATGATCGAAGTCGACCGTGTCGCCGAAGCCCGGCTGCTGGTAGAGGTCGCGGGCATAGCGCCACAGGTGCGTGTAGTCCACGAGCCGGCGCAGGGGCCGACGTACACGGCGTCGAAGCGTACGAGCGTGGTGAAGAGCCGGATGTCCGCCTCCGTGAATAGTTCGCCGACGAGGTAGTGCCGCGTGGCGAGCCGCGCCTCCAGCCAGTCGAGCCGCGCGAAGAGGGCAATCACGGCCTCCTCGTACTTCGCCTGGGTGGTGGAGAACCCGGCGACATGCTCGTGCGCGCTCAGTGGATGCGAGTGATGACGACATGCATATTAGCCCTTCCTCCATCCGGGAGCACCCGCATGTCATCCCACCTCGTGTCCCGCGCGCTGCGGGCGATCGTGCCGCTCGCGCTCGCGATCGGCTGCATGCCACGCGCGGCGCGCGCCCAGGATGCGCTCGACGCGAAGTCCGCCGTGCACGTGCGTGATGTCTACCTGGCCGACCTCGACACGCTGCATGCGAAGGTCCTCGCGCTGGCGATCGCCATTCCCGAGGACAAGTACACGTGGCGGCCCGCCGCGGGCGTCCGGTCGATTTCCGAGGTGCTGACGCATGTCGTCCACGAGTTCTATTTTTACGTGCCGACATCGGTCGGCGGGTCTCCGCCGGCCGACTTCGGGAATCCCCGCGCGGCGGAGTCGCGCCTCGCGGCGATCACGACGAAGAGCCAGGTGCTTGACGAGCTCGCGAAGGCCTGGTCGCACACGCGGGCGCAGGTTGGCGCGGTGGATGCCGCGCATCTTACGGGCACCTACAAGCCGTGGGGGACAACGATCGACAAAGCCGTCCTCCTCATGGCTGGCGACCTGCACGAGCACCTGGGCCAGCTCATCTCGTACGCGCGCATGAACGGCGTGAAGCCTCCCTGGTCGAAGTAGGCCCCCCTCTCTGCAAGGATCCATGAACGCAGCACGACTCGTGCTCGCCAGCATGCTGGTGAGCGCCGGAACACTGCACGCCCAGCGTGCCAACGACACCACGCTCTTCGCGGCCATGCAGTGGCGGAACATCGGACCCTTCCGTGGCGGCCGGGCGGATGCGGTGGCCGGCGTGACGTCGCAACCCAATACGTATTACGTCGGCTATACGGGCGGTGGCGTGTGGAAGACGGAGAATGCGGGACACTCGTGGCGCGTGATCTCCGATGGACCGGGTGGCGCGGGCATGAACGGGTCGATCGGCGCCATCGCGGTGTCGGAATCGGATCCGAACGTCGTCTATGTCGGCACCGGCGAGTATGCGGTGCGTGGCCAGTCGTCGTCGTACGGGAATGGAATGTTCCGCAGCACGGACGCTGGCAGGACGTTCACGCGGATCGGGCTCGAGAGCTCGCGCCAGATTTCGCAGGTGCGCGTGCATCCGTCCAATCCGGATCTCGTATACGCGGCCGTTCAGGGTGATCGCTGGAAGGGGACGGCTGAGCGTGGGATCTACCGCTCGAGTGATGGCGGGAAATCGTGGACGCTGGTGCTCAAGGGCGCGAACGCGACGAGCGGCGCCAATGACCTCGCGATGGATCCGTCGAATGCGCGGATTCTCTACGCTGCGTTCTGGGATCACCAGCGGCTGCCGTGGCAGGTGCGCAGTGGCGGTGCCGGCAGTGGGATCTGGAAGTCGACGGACGGTGGCGACACGTGGACTCGGCTGTCGGAGGGCTTGCCGAAGTTGATGGGCAAGATCGGCGTGACGGTATCGCCGGCCAATCCGGATCGGCTGTATGCCATCGTGGAGGCGGAGAAGGGTGGGCTGTTCCGCAGTGACGATGCGGGGAAGTCGTGGCGGCTGCTGAGCGAGGACCGCCTCATCCAGACGCGGTCGTGGTACTACATGAATGTCACCGCCGATCCGCAGAACGCCGACGTGGTCTATGTCATGAATGCGCCGATCATGAAATCGATCGACGGAGGGCGCACCTTTGCAACGCTGCCCGCGTTGCACGGCGACAACCACCAGCTCTGGATCAACCCGAAGGATTCACGGTTGATGATCAACGCGAACGACGGCGGCGCGATCGTGTCGCTCGACGGCGGAAAGAGCTGGAGCACCCAGGACAACCAGCCCACGGCGCAGTTCTACCACGTGATCGTGGATGACGCGTATCCCTACCGGCTTTACAGCGGGCAGCAGGACAACTCGTCGGTGATCATCAAGTCGCGGTCAGACGGTGCATCCATCGGCGAGCGCGACTGGCAGGAAGGGCCCGGCTGCGAGAGCGCGAACATCGGCGTGGACCGCCGCAATCCGCGCTATGTGTACGGCGGGTGCTACGTTGGCATCCTCGAGGAGATGGACGCGCAGACGGAGCTCCGGCGATCGATCATGCCCTGGCCCGAGCTCGCGCTCACCGAGCCCACGGACAAGACGCGCTATCGCTTCAACTGGACGTCACCGGCCGTAGTCTCGCAGCACAATCCGAACGTCGTCTATCATGGCGGCAATGTGCTCTTTCGCACGGCCGACCGCGGGAAGACGTGGACGCCCATCTCGCCCGACCTCACGCGCAACGACAAGGCGACGCAGGGATTTGGCGGAACGCCGATCACGAATGAAGGCGCGGGCGGCGAAGTCTACGGCGCGATCATCTACATCGCGGAATCGAAGCACGACGCGAACACGATCTACGTGGGCACGGACGACGGGCTGGTGCAGGTCACCCGCGACGGCGGCAAGTCGTGGAGCAACATCACGCCGAAGGACGTCGGCGTCGGCCTCGTGAACAAGCTCGAGGTGGGGCAGTTCGATCCGGGCACGGTGTATCTCGCCTTCCGCATGGACCGGCGCGGCGACTACGCGCCATATGCGTTCAAGTCGGCCGACTACGGCAAGACATGGACGCGCATCACCACCGGGCTTCGCGAGGGCGAGCCGATCCGTGTCATACGCGAGGATCCCACGCGGAAAGGACTGCTGTTCGCGGGGACCGAGACCGGCGTCTATCACTCGTACGACGACGGGGCACACTGGCAGCCCTTTTCGCGCAATCTTCCGAACGTACCCGTGACGGATCTCGACATCCGGCACGGCAACCTGTACGCGTCCACCGAAGGACGTGCATTCTGGGCGCTGGACGATCTCACCATGCTGCGGCAGATGACACCGGAGACGACGCGGGACAGCGTGCATCTCTTCGCGCCACGCCCCGCGCTCCTCGCGAGTGGACCGTCCGCGCCGACCAC
>JBBQFW010000010.1:0-32603 GCA_038322445.1 Gemmatimonadales bacterium | reverse complement strand
CGCCGTTCGCGCGCGCACGATGTCGATCGTTGCCGATGTGCGGAACGGGGGAGATGATGCGCTCCGCGCCATGGCCCTCGAGCTGGACGGTGTTGCGCTGACGTCCCTCGAGGTGCCCGCGGCGGCCTGCGCCGCGGCACTCGAGGTGCTTGATTCGGCCCTTCGCTCCGCCATGGAACGGGCGGCACGCAACATCAAGCGTGTTCATGAGGCCTTTCGTCCCGTTGCGCAGGAGACAGAGAGCGAGCCCGGGATCGTCGTCGGACGACGGCCGGATCCACTGGGGCGTGTGGGCGTGTACGCGCCCGGGGGCAGGGCGGCGTATCCAAGCAGCGTGCTGATGGGCGTGATACCGGCGCGTATTGCCGGCGTTGGCGAGATCATCGTGTGCTCACCGCCGGCGCGCGACACAGGGCGTCCATCCGACGTCGTGCTTGCCGCGGCGGCACTCGCCGGCGCCGATCGCGTGTTCGCCCTGGGTGGTGCCGGCGCGATCGCAGCGATGGCGTATGGCACCGCGAGCGTCCCGCAGGTCGATCGTATTGTGGGACCAGGCAATGCGTATGTCGCCGAGGCGAAGCTTCAGGTGGCAAGCGCGGTGGCAATCGATTCTCCAGCTGGTCCCAGTGAGTTGCTCGTGCTTGCCGACGACAGTGCGGATCCGATGCTCGTTGCGCGTGAGCTGATGGCGCAGGCGGAACATGATCCGTTGGCGGCGGTCGTGGCGGTCGTCGGAAGTGAGCGCATGGCCGCCGACGTCCTGCGGGCGATCGAACAAGCGCTTCCGTCGCAACCGCGCGCCGACATCGTCACGACGGCGCTCGCTGCGCAGGGCGCGGTGCTCTGGAGCGCTTCCATGGCGGAGGTGATATCCTTTGCGAACAGTTATGCGGCGGAGCACCTGCTGCTCGTCGTCGCTGAGCCGGAGCAGGTGCTTCCCATCCTGCGTAATGCCGGTACGATCTTCGTTGGCGCGTATGCGTCCGTGGCATTCGGCGATTACATGACGGGCGCGAATCACGTGCTTCCCACCGGTGGGTTGGCGCGTTCGTACTCCGGGTTGTCGACGGTGGATTTCGTGCGATGGACGACCTACCAGCGGGTGTCACGGGCGGCGGCGGCCCGGCTGGCAGATGACGTAGGTGTCTTTGCCGACGCGGAAGGTCTGGGCGGACATGCGCTCGCGGCGCGTGCATGGCGGGAGGGCGCAGCGTCATGAAGCCGACGTCGGATTCATGCGTAGGTCGCGACGTCGTGGCGGCGCTGCCGCACCTGGGCGGCGAGCTCTCTCGATGCGAGGTCGACCTTAGTGACAACACGAACCTGTGGGGTGCGCCTCCTGCGGTGGGGCGTGCGCTGCGTGACGCACCCCCCGAATCGCTGTCCCGCTATCCCTCCTTGTATTCCGAACCCTTGCGTGCGGCGCTACTGAACTACGTCGACATGCGTGATACGGCGGGCGTCGCGGCGGTCACGGGCTGCGGGTCGGACGACGTGCTGGATTCAACGATGCGGGCCTTCGGCACGCCCGGTGATCGCATCGCGTTTTCGTCACCGACGTTCTCCATGATCCCACTCCTGGCGCGGCTGAACGGACTCGAGGCGGTGTCCGTGCCGCTCACGCCGTCGTTCGACCTCGACGTACAGCAGTTGGTCGACGCGCAGGCGAGAATCACCTACGTCTGCGCTCCAAACAATCCGACCGGCACCGCCGTCTCGCGCGCTGCCGTCGAGTATGTGGTGGAGCACGCAGCGGGTGTGGTCCTGATCGATGAGGCGTACGCCGAGTTCGCGCCGGAGGTCTTCGTTGACCTCGTACGGCAGAACGAACGCGTGATTGTCGCACGCACCTTCTCGAAGGCGTTCGGGATGGCCGGGCTGCGTGTCGGCTACGGCATTGCCGCGCTCGAGGTCGCACGCCTGATCGAGCGCGCGCGAGGGCCGTACAAGGTCGGGAAACTTGCTGAGCGTGCTGTGCTCGCCGCATTGGAGCCAACGTCCGATGGAGCAATGTGGGTCCGCCGTCACGCCGCTCAGGCGGTCGAGAACCGCGAGCGCGTGATGGTCCTGCTGACGGCAATCGGGCTGAACGTCCTGCCCTCGGCCGCCAATTTCGTGATGATTGCGGATGTGCGTGCGAGCGCGCTTGTGTCCGAGCTGCGTGAGCGGGGCGTGGGCGTCCGATGGTTCGGTGGACTTCCGACCGCCATTCCGGATTTCGCCCGATCACATGGTGCGGCGCTGCGGATCGGCGTTGGGCCGTGGGAGTCGATGCAGCGCCTGCTCGAGGCATTCGCCGAGGTGCTCCAGTGCGCGTGACGATCTTCGACTATGGCGCGGGCAACCTCCATTCACTTGCCAAGGCGCTCGATGTAGAGGGGATGGACGTTTGCATCGAGGCGGATCCACGCCGCTCCGTCGATACCGATGTACTGGTGTTGCCCGGTGTTGGCGCGTTTGGTGCCGCCGTCGACCGGCTGGCACCTGGACGCGACCTCATGCGCGCCGCACTGCTCGACGGTCTTCCAGCAATCGGCATTTGCCTCGGTATGCAACTGCTCTTTGACGAAAGCGATGAAGGGGGCGGCGCGGGACTTGGCGTGATTCCCGGTCGCGTCACGCGGCTCGAGGCGGATCGTGTGCCGCAGATCGGCTGGAATGAGGTCAGCGCCGAGGCCGGCGATGCGCTGTTTGGCCGCGCCCCGCTGCCAATCGCCTACTATGCGAACAGTTTCGTCTGTCGGCCGGTGACGCTCGAAACGGTGATTGCCTGGACGACACACGAAGACGACCGTTTCCCCGCTGCGGTCCGCGCTGGCAACACGGTGGGCGTGCAGTTTCACCCTGAGAAGAGCTCGGCCGCCGGTGTCGAGTTTCTTCATGCGTTCCTGCGCGACGCAGCTGCCAGGCGAGGCCACAGATGATAGCCATTCCGGCTGTTGATCTTCGCGATGGGGCGTGCGTCCAGCTCGTGGGCGGCTCGTTCGCTGAGGAGCGGGTGCGACTCGAGAACCCGGTTGATGTCGCGCGCTCGTGGGAGCACTACGGGTTTCACCGCCTTCATGTGGTCGACCTCGATGCCGCCACGGGGCATGGCTCCAACATCGCGGTCGTGCGGTCGCTGCTGTTCGACAGCGGGGTGCCGATCCAGGTCGGCGGTGGGGTGCGCTCGAGCGAGATGGTGCAGGAGCTGCTGGAGGCCGGTGCGCACAGCGTGATCGTCGGTACGCGGGCGATCGAGGATCCCGAATGGCTCGCGGAGCTGGCCGCGCGCCATCCGGGCGAGATCATCGTGGCCTGCGATGTTCGCGAGCGGCGGGTCACGACGCGCGGCTGGGCGCACACGCTTCCCGTCGATATCCTCGACGTCGTGGATGAGTTGAACCCCTTGCCGCTCGCTGGACTACTGGTCACCGCGGTACATCGCGAAGGGCAGATGCAGGGCACGGACCTCCCGTTGATGGAGGATGTCGCCGAGTCGTCGCGCTTTCCGGTGTATGCGTCAGGCGGTGTGACGACAATGCAGGACATGCGCGCCCTGGAGCATCGGGGATTGGCGGGCGTGGTGATCGGAATGGCGCTGTACACGGGCGCGCTCGACCCGATTGTGCTCGCGGGAGAGTTCGGAGGGTGAGGTGTTCATTGCACGTTGAACCATCCTGGAGCGTCAAATGACCGTTGTCGTGCGCGAAACGAAGGAGACGAACATCCGGTGCGATCTCACCATTGGCAGCGGAATCGCTACGGTGGCCACGGGCAAGCCGTTTCTGGACCACATGCTGGTGGCATTTGCGCGATACAGCGGGCTGGATCTGGACGTGCGCGCCACCGGCGACCTCTCGCATCACTTGATCGAGGATGTGGGGATCGTGGTCGGCTCCGCGGTCGCCGGGCTGCTGCCCATGAACGCGGCCCGTTACGGCGACCGCACGATTCCGATGGACGATGCCCTGGTACACTGCGCGCTCGATCTGGGCGGACGTCCGTACTATCGAGGCCCCCTGCCAAGCACACTCTACGACCATTGGATGCGATCGTTCAGCGACAACGCGAACGCCACGCTCCACCTTCGTGTCCTGCGGGGAACGGATCGTCACCACGTGGTGGAGGCCGCATTCAAGGCCCTCGGCCTCGCTGTGCGCGAGGCGTTTATCGACACCGGCGCAGTCTTCAGCACCAAGGGCGGCGTGGTGTTACGTCTCGAGGACAGGGCCTGATGCTGACGCGTCGCGTCGTGGTGTGTCTTGATGTCGCCGGGGGACGCGTCGTGAAAGGCACGGGCTTCGTAAACCTGCGTGACGTCGGCGATCCCGTGGAGCTCGCGACGCGCTACGAGCAGGAGGGGGCGGACGAGGTCGTGTTCCTCGACATCTCCGCAAGTGCCGAGGATCGTGGGACCTTGCTCGATGTCGCCCGCCGAACCGCCGAGCGGCTCTTTGTGCCCCTCACGATTGGCGGCGGTGTGCGTTCCGCCGACGACGTGGGACGCGCACTCCGCGCCGGTGCGGACAAGGTGAGCATCAACTCCGCGTCCGTCCGTCGACCGGAGCTGCTGACGGAAGCGGCGGAGCGCTTTGGTTCGCAATGCGTGGTGGCGAGCATTGATGCGAAGCAGGACGGCGCGTCATGGTCGGTGTATGTGAAAGGCGGGCGTGAGCGAACGTCGCTCGACGCCGTGGAATGGGCAGCGGAATGCGTGCGGCGTGGCGCCGGCGAAGTCCTGCTCACCAGCATCGATCGCGATGGCGCGCGCACCGGCTACGACATCGCGCTCACGCGCGCGGTGGCCGCCGCGGTCAACGTGCCGGTCGTGGCATCGGGTGGCGCAGGCAATGCCGACCATGTCTGCGATGTATTCGAAGCGGGCAATGCCGATGCCGCCCTGCTCGCCGGCATTCTCCACGATGGCTTGATCACGGTGCGTGACGTGAAACGCGCCATGCGCGAGGCGAAACTCCCGGTGCGCGCTGCATGAGTCCTGCTTCGGTGCTGGATGCGCTGGTCGCGCCGGCGGCTGACCTCGCGCGACTCACCGGCGACATCGCGCTTGGCTACTACCGATCGAACCTCACGGTGGAGACCAAGGCAGACGGTTCGCCCGTGACCATTGCCGATCGCGCGGCGGAAACAGCGGCGCGCGAATGGGTGCGGCGCCTGTTTCCGCAGGATGGCGTACTGGGGGAGGAGCTCGGTGAAGAACGTCCCGGTAGCGCGCGGCGCTGGATCATCGACCCTATCGACGGCACGAAGGCCTTCATTCACGGAGCGCCACTGTGGGGATCGCTGGTGGCGCTCTGCGAAGGTGATCGGGTGCTTGCTGGTGCGGCGTACTTTCCGGCGGTTGGCGAGATGCTGGCGGCCGCACCTGGTGCGGGATGCTGGTGGAATGGGTCGCGCTGCGCGGTGTCGCATGTGTCGAAGTTGAGTGACGCGACCGTGCTCACCACCGATCCGACTTTCCAGGAGCGACTGCCATATCGCGCGGGCTGGGAGCGCATTTCGACCGCCGCTCGCGTGAGCCGCACGTGGGGCGACTGTTTTGGCTACCTGCTCGTGGCGACCGGCCGCGCCGAAGCAATGTTCGATCCCGTGATGTCGCCGTGGGACGCTGCTGCGCTGCAGCCAATCATCGAGGAGGCGGGCGGACATTTTACGGATTGGACAGGCGCGTCCACCGCGTTTGGCGGCAGCGTGATCGCAACGAATCCTGCACTGGCTGGTGTCATTCGTGAGCTACTGGATCAACCCTCCGGCAACTGAAGATGCTCGACCTCGATGCGCTCGACTTTGCGAAAGGGAATGGCCTTGTCACGGTGATCGCGCAGGATGCGCTCACCGGCGCTGTGCTGATGGTCGCGCACGCAGATCGCGAGGCGCTGGAGTACACCGTGACGACGGGCGAGATGCACTATCGCAGTCGAACGCGCGGCCTCTGGCACAAGGGGGCAACGAGCGGCAACGTACAGAAGCTCGTGTCGCTCACTCCTGACTGCGACGGTGATGCCGTGCTCGCGCGCGTCACGTCTGAAGGCCCGGCCTGTCACACGGGTTCTCGCTCCTGCTTCGGCCAATTCGCGCTCGAGACGGACTCCGTCGCCACGGTCGACACGATCATTCTCGCTCGCATGGCTGATGGAGACGCATCAACCAGTTACACGCGGCGCCTGCTCGACGATCGCAACCTGCGATTGAAGAAGATTGGCGAGGAGGCCGCGGAGCTGGTGACGGCGTGCGCGGATGCAGACGCCGAGCGTGCGTCCGAGGAGACGGCGGATCTGCTCTTCCATGCGCTCGTGGCACTTCGGGCTGCCGGTGGATCACTGGCCGACGTGCAGCGCGTACTCTTTGAACGGCACGCGCAGTCGTCTGCACCGAAGCGCTAGAAATCCTCCAGCAGCGATCGATCGAGTTTCGACGCATCGCCCACGTAGGCAAAGCGGAAATCCTTGAGGTACCGGCGAGCCACGCGACGAACGTCGTCCGGCGTCACGCGGCGCAACGCCTCCATGAACCGATCGGCTGCCCGATAGTCGCCCTGGTACAGCTCGGCGCGGGCGAGGAAGTTGGCTTGGTCGGAATTCGTTTCGTTCTTCAGGTAGTATTCGGTGATGAATTGCTGCTCGAGGCGCTTCAGGCCCACAGGATCGACCGTCTCGGTCTGCAGGGTAGACAGCTCTCGCCGCATGATGCGCAGCACCTGGTTCGGATCTACCGTGGTGACATACAATCCACCGATCGCGTGGCCACGTTCGAGAAAGGGTGCTTCCACGGCGTAGCTCAGGTTTCGGCGCGATCGCACTTCGGTGAAGAGTCGGCCGGAGAGCACGGCGGTCGCCACCCGAAGAGCGGAGTAGTCCGGATCCGTGGCCGCGGGTCCAGGCACATATCCGAGCAGGTAGTTGGTGGGAAGCGCGCGGTTGTCTATTGCGAGCGCTCGGCCGGTGGCGGTGACCGCCGGCGGCGGCGTCCACTTGTAGTTGCCCTTCGGCATGGTGGCGATTGTCGATCGCACCAATCGCTCGACCTGGGCCCGATCAACGTTGCCGACGACCACCAGCAGCATACGGGACGTGACGAACTGCTGCCTGTGATACTGCCGGAGCTGCGCGGCTGTTATCGAGGCCAGCGATTCCGGCGTGCCGGTCGTCGAAATGGCGTTCGGGTGGTTGAGATACAGCAGGCTATCGGCCAGCTCGGTCGCCGCGTCGTCAGGTTGCGTATTCTTCTCGCGCGCCATTGTAACGAACTGATCCTTCACGAGCGCGAATTCATTCGGGTCGATGGTTGGTGCCATGACCCGGTCGGCGAGAATTGCCCACGTTGAATCGAAGGTCGCGCGGATTGCGTGAAGGCCGATGGCGGTCCAGTCGTCACTGGGGTCTATCGTGATCGTGCTGCCCAGGCGTGCCGTCCGCTGTCGCACGGCCGCGCCCGGAAAGAGACGCGTCCCCCGCTCACTGGTGGCCAGCAGGAGAGATTCGATACCGGCCGTCGCTGCCGTCAGTTGACGTGCACCGCCGAGCAGGTAGAGGTTGGCGGTGACGACTTCTGTGGCGGTGTTGCGTCGGAGGATCACCGTGACGCCGTTCACGTCGAACTTCGTTGTGACCGCCGTATCCGGGGCCGACACACGCGTGCGCACGGGCGTTGTCGCGGGGGTGGCGACGCTCGGCGAGCTTCCGGCAGCCATCAGCGCGGACGCAAGCACGAGGGAGCGCAGAAGCATCACGGTGTGCCTCCAGCGGTGAGTTCTGCTTCCGTCAGCTTGATGGCCCGGCGCGTCTCCGGCGACAGCAGCACACCCGTCACTCGCGGCTTCCCGACGATGTACCGCGCCGCGTAGCGCTGCAGATCCTGCGGCGTCTGTTTTCCCATGGTGTCCACGTAGCCGAAGAAGTAATCGAGTCCCGTGACAGCCCACCAGAACCCGAGTTGATGGGTAAAGCCCGACGTACGCTCGAGGCTTTCCATCGTACCGACAATGCGGGTCCGCTTCACGCCATCGACCGCCTCGGTGGTGATGTATCCCGGCTTCACCACCTCGAGCAGTTCCTTGTCGAGGGCGGCGATGGCCTCGCGCAGTTTCCCGGGAGCCACTTCACCGGCGATGGTGATCGGTCCAACCTGGTTCAGCGTGTAGTAGTTCACGCCGAGTGATTGCCAGAGTCCACTGTCTACCAGCTTTCTCTGGAAGCGGGAGCCCGGCTGGTTGAGCACGTCGGAGAAGACGTCGGCGGCGTATGTCGCGGGCACGTCGGTGTGCGCGCCGGGCCCGTGCCACTGGAGCATCACTTCGACGGCATTCACCGGCTGCTCGACGATCACCGCCTTGTTCCTCGTGAGCGGCGGGACAGCAGGAATCGGATCCGTGGTGAAGGGGTCTGGTGCGCGCTTCCAGTCGCCGAACAGGCGTCGTGCCGCCGTGAAGATCGAATCGGCGTTGACGTCGCCGCTCACGATCACGGCCGTGTTGTTGGGGACGTAGTACTTGCGCTGGATCGTGCGCATCTGCTCGGGCGTCGTCGCCAGAATCACCTGGCGTTCGCCAAGTGGATTCTTGCGACTCCACGCCGTTCCCCAGAGCGCCTTGCCCATGGTCGTGCTGAATGCCTGGAAGGGATTGGACTCCGCGCGATCGTATTCCCCGATGACGACCGCCCGCTCGCGCTCGAGCTCTTCCTGGCGGAAAATCGGCGTCTGCAGGGCCGACGACAGCAGCTCCAGCGCCGGCAGCGTGCTGTCGGAAGGAACGGTGAGGTAGTAGTTCACCTGCTCTTCCTGCGTCGTGCCGTTGAAGACCGCGCCGAGCTCCGACGCCCGATTCACGAAGGCATCAGGCTGCGGATAGCTGCCGTTCGACTTGAAGAACATGTGCTCATACAGGTGCGACAGCCCTTCATACGTCGCCGACTGCGTGAACGACCCGTTTTTCGCATCCGCCTCAACCGTCGTCAGCGGCACGCCGTGGTTCTCGACAACAATCACCTCGAGGCCATTTGGTAGCATTTGGCGACGAATCCGCTTCTCGAGCTCGGCGCGCTGCGCGGTGAGGTGCGGTGCGAACGTACCCAGCAGCACGACGGCCAGCGTCATGCGTAGTAGCGTCCGATGTGATGGCAATTGCCCTGCGTTCATGGTTTCTTTCCCTGGCCAATGTCCAAACTTCCCGCTCCGTCATCCGCTCCCGCAATACCGCCCGCCGCGCTCGAGGAGGTGGCTCGCCTTCTCGCCGGCGATCGCCTTCAGCGAAACGTGCCGCTCGCACCCTACACCACGTTCAAGATCGGGGGTCCCGCGGATCTGCTCTACGAGGCCGAAAGCGCGGACGCTCTCGCTGATGCCATCCTAACCGCCCGACACGCCGGGGTTCCCTACTTCGTGCTGGGGCTAGGCGCCAACGTCCTCATTGCGGACAAGGGGTTTCGCGGCCTCGTCATCAGAAACCGTGCGTCGCGGTTCACCTTCGGCGACGACGGCCGCCTCTGGGTGGAGAGCGGCGCCGTCATGGCGAAAATCATTCCCGAAGCCGTTCGGCGCGGCTGGTCAGGACTCGAACACTACGTCGGCATTCCCAGCACTGTTGGCGGCGCCATCTGGCAGAACCTGCACTTCTTGTCCCCGGCACCAGAACGCGAACGCACCATGTTCATCGCCGAGGTGTTCGAGTCGGCGGAGTTACTCACGGCGGAGGGGGAGCGGAAGACGGTCGATCGGGACTACGTGGGGTTCGGCTACGACAACACCGTGTTCCACCACCGCGCCGACTTCACGCTCGCGGCCACCTTTCAGCTCGAACGGAAGGACCCCGACGTCATGCAGCGCATCATGCAGGAGAACCTCAGTTGGCGCGGTGCACGCCATCCGTGGCTGGAATGGCATCCCAGCGCCGGCTCCATCTTCAAGAAGATCGAAGGGGTGGGCGCGGGCCGGCTGGTTGACCAGCTGGGATTGAAGGGATTTCACGTCGGCGACGCGCAGATCTCCTTCATGCACGCCAACATCATGGTCAACCTCGGCAATGCCACCAGTGCCGACGTCATCGGCCTCATCACGCACGCCCAGGGCGCTGTAAAGGAGAAGTTCGGCCACGAACTGCAACCCGAGATCAACTTCGTTGGCGAATTCTAGGCGGTACGTCAGCTCGGCAGTATCGGCTTGCGATCGTCTGCTGGGACGAAGTTCGAGAGGAAGAGCCGCTCCTGCGGCGTCAGGCTTCCGATCCCGCTCGCGCTGATCTTGTCGAGGATGCGGTTCACTTCGTCCTTGTTCACGGAGTGCACCGAAGCTCTGTCGACCTTTTTCCAGTTGCCGAGCATCGCATCGGTCTTGGCGGGAACGGCGGTTGCGTCGCGCTTGAAGCGCTTCGACCCGTGCCGGCGCTCCAGGAACAGCAGGTAGAAGAGCGCGCCGACAAAGCCGCCAAGGTGGGCAAAGTGCGCCACACCGCTGCCACCCGTGAATCCACCGAGGAGGGCAATGGCGGTGGAGATACCGACGAGCCAGCGCGCTTCCACCGGCAACACACCCCAGATGTAGATCTGGTCGCGCGGCCAGAAGCGCGCAAACGCGAGCAGGACCCCAAAGACGGCGGCGGACGCTCCCAGGATGGGCGACGTGGAGAAGGCGAACGAGAAGAGGGCACCCGAGATTCCGCTCACAAAATACAACGTGAAGAACCGCGAAGGGCCGAGGCGTTGCTCAACGCGCGAGCCGAAAAAGTACAGGCCGAGCATGTTGAACAGGATGTGCGTGAAGCTGCCGTGGAGGAACATGTAGGTGACCATCGTCCACGGACGCGCAAGAATTCCGATCGGTGAAAAGACGAGCGCTTCTGTCAAGCCCGGCACCGTTTGCTGCGCGAAATACACCAGCACATTGGCGATCAATAGCCGCTGAACCCACGGTGTCATGGGGTGGTTCTCCTTACTTCGTGGCAGGCGTGGCGCGCTCGAGCGATTCGAGCGACGCGGTTTCCTTTTCCCAGAGCGCCAGCGCCTGATCGAGCTTCGTGCGCAGCTTCTCCAGCTCGGAACCGAGCTTGTGTGCCTGTTGTACCCCGTTGGCACGCGTGTAGAGCCCCGGGTCATCGAGCGTGGTGACAATCTGCGACACTGAACTTTCCAGTTCGGCGACCTCCCGCTCTGCCTTCTCGGCGCGCTCACGCGCCTGCTTCAGCGCCTTCCGCGGATCATCCCTGTTCTGACGTTCGTCCCGGTGCGACGTCCGCTTCTTCTCGTCGACACGGCGAAGCGCCACTTCTTCCGATGCGCGCACCGAGGCCGCGTGCGCCCGCTCTTCGCTCACCACCTCCCACTCGGCAAAGCTTCCATCGAACTCCGTGATATGGCGCTCGTGGAGGACCCAGACCTTCGACGCCAGTGCCCGCAACATCGCGCGGTCATGGCTCACGAGGATGACCGTTCCCTCGAAGCCCTCGATCGCATCCTCGAGCACTTCGATCGTTTCCACGTCGAGATGGTTCGTCGGCTCGTCGAGCACGAGCAGGTTTGCCTGCGACAGCATGAGCATGGCGAGCGCCACGCGCGCACGCTCACCGCCCGAGAGGGTCGCAGCCTTGCGCTGCACCTCGTCGCCTGAAAACCCGAATCGCCCAAGGTGGCCCTGGATCATGCGGCGTTCCCACGTTGGCCGCATTTCCTCGATCACCGAATAGAGCGTCACGTCGAGCGGCACCTGACCCAGGTTCTGGTCGTAGTACGCCACGCGGATCGAGTTGCCCACCTTGAGCTCACCAGCTTCCGGTGCGCGCTCCCCCACCAGCGCCTTCAGCAGCGTGGACTTGCCGGAGCCATTCGGCCCGAGAATACCAAGGCGGTCGCCGCGCATGAGGCGACCGCTGAACTTGTCGATGAGGGTGCGCCCCGGTACCGCTATCGTGACGGCGTCGGCGACCGCCACCTGGTCCCCTCCACGCTCCGCAATTTCGAGGCGGAGCGACATCACGCCATCGGTTCCAACAGGAGAGCTCAGGCGTGGGAGGCGCGCCAGCAGCTTTCGTCGCCCCTTCGCCTGCTTCGTGTTCTGTCCGGCGAGATTGCGTGCGATGTAGTCGACCTGCGCGGTGATCACCTTCTGCTGCTTGTCGAACGCGCGCTGCTGGGCGAGACGCCGCTCCTCGCGCTGTGTGATGAAGGCTTCGTAGCCGCCGGTGTACGGCGTCGCGCTGCCCCCTTCGAAATGCAGCACATGGTCGACGACCGCAGCCAGGAAGGCGCGGTCGTGGCTGACCAGCACCACCGTACGGTCGATCTCCCGGAGGTATTCCTCCAGCCAGCGAGTCGTCTCGAGGTCGAGGTGGTTGGTCGGCTCATCGAGCAGCAGGATGTCGGACGGTGCCACCAGTTGACGCGCGAGACCGACGCGCCCGCGCTCACCGCCGCTCAGTTGCTCGAGTCCCTGCGTACGCGCTTTGGCGGCGTCGAAACCGAGGCCCTGGAGCACCGCATCCACGCGGGGAGCAATGGTATAGCCGCCCTCCCGCTCGAAGCGCTCGAGATCACGCCCATAGCGCGTCATCGCCGCGTCGTCACTCACCTCGGCCAAGGCGTGCGCCTGGTCCGACAGCGATTGCTCGAGCGCAAGGAGATCCGCGAATGGCCCGGCCGCCGCTTCCCACACGGTGTGCGCGGTCCCGAAGTCGCGGTGCTGTCCCAGCAGGGAGAGCGTCAGGCCGCTCTGGCGCGCAACCGTGCCCATGGTTGGCGTGAGGTCGCCTGTGATCAAGCGAAAGAGGGTCGTCTTGCCTGTGCCATTCCGCCCGATGACACCCCAGCGCTCGCCGGCACTGATCGTCACGGTGATATCCGTGAACAGCGTCGTCGGCCCGAATTCGACGCCCACACCGCCGAGCGAGACCTGCGTCATCGGTACAACCCGAACATCGCGCGCACGTTCATGGTGCCAACCAGCTCTTCCACGTCGTCTCCGCCGCGCCAATCGTCAGCGCATTACCGTGCCGCACGAGCGGCATTTTCAGGATGAGGGGTTCGTCGATCAGGATATCCATCCAGCGCTCGTCGCCGTAGCGCGCCGTTCGGAGTCCGAGCTCCGAGAAGCGGCGCGACGCTTCGTCTACGAGTGCCGCGACACCGAATTTCTGCGCAAATCGCACCAGCTCGCCGCGTGCGGCTGCGCGTTCCTGAAGATCGACGAAATGTGTCCGTACGCGACGTTCAGCAAAGAAACGCAGTGCCTTTCTCGTTTCCGAACTCTTCTTTACACCGAATATCTGAACGTCCATGCGCGCAGCTATGATTCCCTGATGATCCCGTTGTCGCTCCGTGCAGCGCTCTAGCGAACTTACCTATACCCCCGCGTGGTGGGTACCGGGACGGCATGCACAGACACTCTGGGGGCGCATTTTCCGTCGCGCGCCCACGGTACCGACGCGACTCGAGCGGTGGGACACCCCCGACGACGACGAACTCGAAGTGCATCGGCTCGACGCGACGCATCCCGAGGCGCCTCGGCTCGTGCTGCTCCATGGGCTCGAGGGCACCATTCAGTCCAATTACATCCAGGGAACTCTGGCGCTCGCGCAGCGCCGCGGGTGGGCCGCCGACGTGCTGATCTTCCGCGGCTGCGGCACGCGCATGAATCGACAGCGCCGCATCTACCACTCCGGAGAGACCGCGGACCTGCAGCTGGTCGTGGATCGCGTCGTGAGCGAGAATCCTGACCAGTCAGTTGTGCTGGCAGGATTTTCGCTCGGAGGTAACGTGTTGCTCAAATGGCTCGGCGAACAAGGCACCGGAGTACCGCGGCAGATTCGTGGTGCGGCTGCCGTATCGGTTCCGTTCGACCTCGAGGCGGGTGCTCGACAGATCGAGCGCGGACTCTCGCGGATCTACACGTACCACTTTCTACGGTCACTGGTCATGAAGGCGCGCGCGAAACTGGAGGCGTACCCCGGTCTGTTTGACGATACCAGACTGACGGGGGCGCGCACACTTTACGAATTTGATGATATCGTCACAGCGCCCGTACATGGCTTTGCCGACGCCCATGACTATTACAGTCGGTCGAGCTCACTCCAGTATTTACCGGGCGTTCGCGTTCCAACACTGCTGCTCAGCGCTCTCGACGATCCCTTTATGCCGCGAGAGACAGCTGATACTGTCATGAGACTGTCCGAAAAAAGTGCGTGGTTGCTTGTGGAGTTTTATCCCCGAGGTGGCCATGTTGGCTTTGTTGGCGGTGCGACACCCTTTCGCTCACATTACTTCGCTGAAGAACGCCTCGTGCAGTTCCTGAACAGCCGGTTGCCGTGACCTCCCTCTTTCTCGCCGCTTTCATCGTTGGTCTGCTGCTCGGCGTTCGCCTGATGTTTTTCGGCGCCGAGCGGAGGCGCCGACCCACCGTTGACACGTTGCCGCTTCGGCGCTGGGAGCCCGCAGGGGTCGGCTTTCTCGTCATGTTCGGTATTGTCGGCTATCTACTCACCGGAAATGGTGGGGCGGTAGCAACCGCCTGTGCGCTCGCTGGCCTTGCTGGCACGACCTTCGCTGCCGGCGTCACGTGGCTGGCGATCAAGACCGCCCGCGTGCAGCCTGAACATGACCCCGACGACCCGCGCTATGTCTTGCAGGGGCGAGTCGGTGTGGTGACAGTATCGATTCCCGTCGGAGGCGAAGGGATGATTTGCTACGAGGAAAATTCTACAGCTCCCGGCGTGGCGGCACGAAATATTGACGGAAGCGCCATCGATGCCGGCGAAGAAGTGTGTATCGAGCGCGTCGAGGATGGCGTCGCACACGTGGAGCTGTGGCGTCTCGTGGAGCAGCGGCTCTAGATCATCGGCGCGCGAGAAGCGCGGCGGAGCACAGGACGATCGCCAGGAGTAGATGGCATGTCGGAGCTACTGATCTTTACCCTCATTTTCGGTGGCTTCTTCGTGCTGCGCGCCGTCGCCGCGACGCTCATCTTCTATTTCATTCTGCCGCAAGGCGATCGGTGTCCGAACTGTGATGCCGTCACACTCCGCCTCGAGGCGCGGCGCATCAATGTCTTCATGCCTGGGCTGCG
Source organism: Gemmatimonadales bacterium (assembly GCA_038322445.1). Taxonomy (GTDB): domain Bacteria; phylum Gemmatimonadota; class Gemmatimonadetes; order Gemmatimonadales; family Gemmatimonadaceae; genus AG11. The sequence goes on along the minus strand of JBBQFW010000010.1, from coordinate 17,558 downwards.
ATCGAGCTGGTGCTACGAGTGTGGGTGGCATGGCTACATGCGACAGGGGCAGTTATCGCCCGCGCCGAAGTCTGCGGCGCTGAGCAAGACCCCCTGACGTCAGACGAGCGTCGGTCCGGACCCTCGCGCAAGCACCGAGAGCCACTCCGGCCAGCTTCCGCTCAGTTCGAAGAAATCATCGTAGTAGGTCAGTCCAGTCGCTTCGAGCTCGTCCACCAGTGCGCCGAGCGAATCGACGTCGTAGATCGGCCCGAGCGCAACGAGGTCGCCTTCCACGCGAAACTCGGCGTCCGTCAGTCCGAGGCGCGCGTCCAGCGACGCGCGCGTGAGGCCGGCCAGTTCGTAGGCTTGGCGGCGGAAAAAGAGTGTCGGAACGCCCTGGGTAATCGGGAGTGGCATTTTTTCCTTTAGGGAATCATGCTCGGTCGCCCGTTCTCGACGAGGCGATGCATGAGGACCGCGGCTCGTTGCGCGGCCATCGTCAGTGAGTTGAGATTCACGTATTCCTCGGGAGAATGCGCTCCGCGACCCGAGACACCCATCCCATCCATTCCCGTGGTATAGGGAGCGACGAATGATATGTCGCCCGCACCGCGGCTCTCGGGCGGATCGCCCTCCACGGGACCGTAGCCGAGGGAGCGACTCACGGCATCGAACTGCGCCAGAAGCGCTGCACCTGCTTCCGTGGGCGGCATCGCTGGGTATCCATCGCGAAACGTGATTTCCGACGTGGCGCCGGGAAGGCTCCGCGCAACGATCTCGCGCATCCGCTGACGCGCGGAGTCCTTCTGCGATTCGCGCAGGAACCGCAGGTCGCCGTTCACGATGGCTTTCGGTGCGATGATGTTCGTCTTGCCGGATACAGTCATCGTTCCCGATGAGTCGCGGTCGACGTCCGTGCCTCCTCCGATATTGCCCGGATTGAACGTCAGGGTCGGAGTGCCGCTCAACTCGCGACGGAACGCGTCCAGGATGCGGGAGACCTCGTAGATGGCGCCGAAGCCGCCGCTCGAGAAGACGCCCGCAGAATGCGCCTGTCGCGCCGTCGACGTCAGCGTCCATGAGCTGGACCCGCGCCGCGCGATGGAGGCGCGGCGTGCGCTTCCGCCTTCGAACGCCAGCGCGACGTCGGAGCCTTGGGCGAGCTCGATCAGGTCCTTCCGCGCGAGATCACGTGGACTCCCGACGGCTTCCTCGTCGCCGGTCATGATCACGGTGATGCGAGCGCCCTCGAGGTCGCCCATCGCGCGCAGGGCACGCAGCGCCGAGAGCATGGCCACATCGCCGCCTTTCATGTCCGAGGTGCCGGCACCGCGCGCGATCGAATCGGTTCGCAAGAACCGCTGCCCTTCGCCTTCGAACACGGTATCGAGATGGCCGATCAGCAGGATCCGTGGACCGCGCGTGCCCGGATGTTCAGCGATGAGGTGCCCGCCACGTCGCATTGACGTCGGCATTTCGGAGATGCGCACCGTGAAGCCGAGTTCGCGGAGCTGATCTCCAAACAGCACACCGACCTTGTGCACACCCGCGGCATTCAGCGTTCCACTCGAAATGTTGACGGCGCGTTCGAGGAGCGCGATGTCCTCATCGTGGTGTGCCACGACAAAATCTCGTATGCCACCTTCCGCCGTCGTGAGCTGAATCGTACCAGTCGGCGTGGGCATTGCGGAGACTGGTGAGGGCGCACGCGTGGTGGCGGCATGGCAACCACCGATGAGGGCGACGAAGATCGCACTGATGACGCGTTGCAGGGATCGGTGGGTAAGCATGGTCCGTTGACGGGTGAATGCGTCCCCGAAGTTACCGTCTGCGCTATCTTTCGGAATGTCGATTTCCCCCGGCGCATTCGAGGCGGAGTACGACGTGCTGGTGATCGGGGCGGGCCATGCCGGAACGGAGGCGGCCGTTGCATCGGCTCGCCGCGGCGCGCGCACGGCGCTCGTAACGAGCGCTCTCGAGACCATCGGTCAAATGTCCTGCAATCCGGCCATCGGCGGCGTTGCCAAGGGTACCGTGGTGCGCGAAGTCGATGCCCTCGGCGGTATCATGGGCCGAGCCACCGACTTGGCTACCCTGCAGTTTCGAATGCTGAACCGCGGAAAGGGCCCCGCGGTCTGGGCGCCGCGGGCGCAGTGCGACAGGGGCCTATATCGCCGAGCCGTTCGCACGCTGCTCGAGCAGCATGCCGGCCTGGAGACGATTCAAGGAACCGTCGCACGCCTGATCTTCGACGGTGACCGGGTCGTTGGCCTCGAGACGCTCGAAGGGCGGCGCTTCGGTGCGCGCTGCGTTGTCGTCACGACAGGAACGTTCCTGCGTGGGCGCATTCACATCGGCACCACCACGTCACTCGCGGGTGGCCGCGCGGGTGAGACGTCGGCAACGCATCTGGCCGAACAGCTGGAGAGCGCCGGACTGGAAGTAGCACGCTTCAAGACCGGCACACCGCCGCGCATCGACGGTCGGTCGGTTGATGCCGCGAAGCTGGATCTCCAGACGAGCGAGATCGAGCAGTTCGACTACAGCTGGTCGCACTTCTGGACAACGCCTCGGCGCACGGGGGCCTCAGTGCGCCACCCCGACCAGCTCCCGTGCCTCATCACATTCCTCGGCGCGGAGGGCAAGCGGGTCATCGAGGAGCATATTGGCGAGTCGGCGATGTATGGCGGCGCGATCACATCCCGTGGCCCGCGGTATTGCCCGTCGGTCGAGGACAAGATCGTGAAGTTCCCGACTGCGGAGCGCCATCAGCTCTTCCTCGAGCCCGAGGGGCACGACACCCACGAGTTGTACGTGAACGGCCTGTCGACATCCCTTCCAGCGCCGGTGCAGCTCATGCTGCTGCACTCGGTGCCCGGCCTCGAGCACGCGCGAATGACGCGTGCCGGGTACGCCATCGAGTACGACTACTATCCGCCGACGCAACTCGATGCCACGCTTCAGGTCCGTGCATTGCCCGGGCTGTACTTCGCCGGGCAGATCAACGGCACCACAGGCTACGAAGAAGCCGCGGGGCAGGGGGTTGTCGCTGGCGCGAACGCGGCAGCACGCGCGCTCGGCCTTCCGCCGATGCACCTCGGGCGTGAGTCATCGTACATCGGCGTGCTCGTGGATGACCTGGTGACACGCGGAGTGGATGAGCCGTATCGCCTCTTTACGTCGCGCTCGGAATTCCGCTTGACGGTCCGTCAGGACAACGCAATTCGGCGCCTCGCTCCCATCGCAATCGCGCTCGGGTTGTATGACAGTGCCGAACAGGAAATCGTCGCGCGACGACTCGAGGCGGAGGATGAAGCCAGGACACTCGCCGACGCCACCTCCATGTCGCCTGAGGATGCGCTTCCCGTGCTCTCGGTCGCGGGCAGTGCGCCGCTCGTTCATGCGGTGCGGATCGCGGAGCTGGCTCGCCGACAGGATATCTCGCTGCGCGATCTCTTTCGCGCGAAGGGGATCGGTGCGGACCTTCCGGCCGACGCGGTGATCAGCACGGAGCTCGAGCTCAAGTACTCGGGCTACTTCGATCGCGAGCGGACACAGGCCGACAAGCTTCGGCGCATGGGAGAATTTCCTCTGGAGGCGTCACTACCGTATGGCGAGATGGCGTCGCTTTCCCTTGAAGCACGGCAGAAGCTCACTCGATTGCAGCCTCGCACGCTGGGACAGGCGGCGGGCGCGCCCGGCGTCAGTCCGACTGATCTTCAGAACCTAATGATTGAGATCGAGAAGCGTCGACGGATTGCTTCGGGCGAGCCGGCACGCGCCAGGCGTCGGAAGGCATAGTCTTCGCTCCACGTACTGGGTGTGTAGAGGCGTTAGCCCATGTGCAATTCGAGCGATTGGTGGCGTCTCACGGATGAGGGCTGTGTTGCACGAAACATCAAATATAGTAGCAGTACGCTACTAATAACCAGGAGTCATACGATGAAAACCATTTCACTATTGCGACGAGTCGTGATGTTGTCCGCCCTCGCTACGACACCAGCGCTACGTGCGAGCGCGCAGGTGCAGGCGTCGGCACCGACGCTTGTGCCTGTGCTCTCGACGTCGGGCCAGGGCGATGCGAAGGTGACACCGGATCGAGCGTCGGTGATGCTCAACGTGCAGACGCGGGCGACAACTGCTGCCGCGGCGGCATCTGATAACGCAACACGCACGCGCGCCGTACTCGACGCTGTCGCGAGATTGGGCCTTTCGCGTGATCAAATCTCCACCGAGGGCTACAACGTTTATCCCGAGATGCAGTATGACAAGAATGGGGCGGCGCCGCGTGTCTCTGGGTATGTGGTAACCAACACCGTTCGCGCTGAGACGAAGCGTCCCGAGCAGGCCGGGGCGATCGTGGATGCAGCACTCGGGGCGGGCGCAAACATGGTGAACAGCCTCACGTTTTACGCCTCCTCCATCGACGAGGCGCGGCGCCAGGCGGTGACGTCAGCAGTGGCGAGCGCACGCGCCGATGCCGAAGCCATGGCCCGCGCCGCGGGTGGAACGCTCGGCGGATTGCTTGAGCTTTCAACAGGCGGTCCGACCGTGCCTCCGCGTCCCATGTATGATATGGCTGTTCGGGCCAAGAGTGCCATGCAGGCGGAGCCTACGCCAGTGAATCCCGGACAACAGACCGTCACGGTTTATGTTACGGCGCGATGGCGCTTCGTGCCGCCCGCGGGAGGTATGTAGCCGGAGCGCACAAAGTGCCACGTGGAACGACCCGGGAGCATACGGAATTACGTGCTGCCGGGACACATTCTGGTTAGGTTGGGACACGTTCCTGTTCCCCTCGCTTCCGCACTCGAGACGACTACGTGGCACGCGTTATCGCAATTGCAAACCAGAAGGGCGGCGTTGGGAAGACGACGACCGCCGTGAACCTCGCCGCAAGTCTCGCGGTTGCGGAAAAGCGGACTCTACTGATTGACGGAGATCCGCAGGGGAATGCAACGAGCGGCGTGGGTGTGCCACGTGGAACGTTCGAATCGACCACCTACCACGTCCTGCTCCGCGAGGCAAGCATCGCCGGCGCACGCCGCCGAGCTGTGCAGTTCGAACGACTGGATGTCCTGCCGGCTACACCGGATCTGGCGGGAGCAGAAGTCGAGCTCGTCAGCGTACCAGGGCGCGAAAGCCGTATGCGGGAAGCGATCACGGCCGTGCGCGACGAGTACGATTTCATCCTCATCGACTGCCCGCCGTCCCTCGGTCTCATCACGATCAACATGCTCGCTGCGGCGGACACGTTGCTCATTCCCTTGCAGTGCGAATACTACGCGCTCGAAGGCCTCAGTCAACTCCTCAACACGGTCCACCTGATCCAACACGGCGTCAACCCGTCGCTCGGCATCTCGGGCGTGTTGCTCACCATGTATGACGCCCGCCTGAACCTGTCCAGGCAGGTCGCCGCTGACGCTCGCGAGTATTTCGGAGCGCAGGTGTTCGACACGGTGGTTCCGCGAAACGTCCGCCTCGCAGAGGCGCCAAGCTTCGGGAAGCCGATCGTGCTCTACGACGTGCAAAGCATCGGAGCCCAGGCATACATGGCCGTGGCAAACGAGCTCATCGCACGGGAAAGTGGAACCGTAACAACGCCAACATCTCGCACAAGCGAGCAAGGAGCCCGGACATGAGCGCGGACACATCTCGCCGGTTGGGACGTGGACTGGAGGCGCTGATCTCGACGGCGAAGGCGCAGCGCGAGCACCGAAGCGACACGTCAAACGTGGCGAGTCCCGGAGAGTTCGCGACCCTGCGAATCTCCGATGTAGCACCCAACCGGTTTCAGCCGCGCCGCGCATTCAACGAGGCAGAACTCGCCGAATTGGAAGCATCGCTTCGCGCCACGGGCTTGTTGCAGCCAATCACCGTGCGCGCCAAAAGCGGCGGTGGCTGGGAGCTGGTCGCGGGCGAACGCCGGCTTCGCGCAGCCACTCGCCTGGGCTGGACGGAAATTCCCGCGCTCATCCGTGACTTTGATGACCGCGCCATGCTGACGCTGGCACTCGTAGAAAACCTGCAGCGCGCCGAACTGAACGCGCTGGAGGAGGCGGAGGGGTATCAGCGCCTGCTGGGCGAGTTTCAGCTGACTCAGCAGCAAGTCGCCGATGCCGTTGGGAAAGACCGGTCAACAATCACAAACCTGCTTCGCGTCCTCAGTCTCCCGGTTGCCGTTCGCCGAATGCTTGAGCAAGGACAGATCAGCACCGGGCACGCCCGGGCATTGCTTGCCGTGAAGGACGCGAAGCAGCAGCTGGAACTCGCCAACGAAATCGTCGCTCACCAATTGTCGGTGAGGGAGGTTGAGGCCCGAGCACGTGGAATCACGGAGGGTACGCCGAAGGCTTCAACAAAGTCGAAACGAGCTGCGGAAGGAATCTCGAATGTTGACCCCGGCATTCGCCGAGTGGAAGAGCAGCTTCGGCGGCGACTGCAGACGGATGTGTCCGTGACAGCTTCGGGGAAAGGCAAGGGCGTATTGCGCATCAACTTCTACAGCGATGACGATCTCGAGCGCGTGCTCCAGCTCGTGCTGGGTAAACCGATAAGCGATTTTGATTGAAGAAACGCATGTTTCACCCCTCGGTTCGCCGTTCTCCACATTTCCGTAACTGCTCGTACGACAAATACTTAACATTTCATCATGCGCGTTAGACGTACGTTCTCCACACTTTTCCACATTGCATTCGCTGCGCTAGCAGCTGCTTGCACGAACAAGGACACGTCGCAGAATCCAAACGGTAGGGCAGAACAGCTGAAGCCGTTCCGAGTAGCCCTCCTGACGCCCGGTCCAATCTCCGATCAAGCGTGGAACAGCGGCGCGTATCAAGGTTTGATGCGCATCCGCGACAGTCTGGGCGCCTCCGTCAGTCACATTCAGACGAAAACGCCGGCGGAATTCGAAGAACAGTTTCGGCAGTATGGATCGCAGGGCTACGACCTGGTGTTCGGCCACGGCTTCGAGTTTCAGGACGCAGCGAAGCGGGTCGGCCGCGACTTCCCGAAGACTGTCTTCATCACCACGTCGAGTGCTTCGAGCGGCGACAACGTTGGCGGGATTGAATTCGCCTTCGGCAACGCCTCGTACCTCGCGGGCATCCTCGCCGGTTCTATTACGAAGACCAATGTCCTCGGCCTTATCGGTGGGACCGAACTGCCGCCCGTAAAGGAGGGCTTTGCTGCATTCGAGGCAGGTGCCAGGTCAGTGAATCCGAGGGTGCAAGTGCTGCAGTCATACATCGGCAACTGGGACGACGTCGGCGCCGGCAAGGAACAGGCGCTTGCCCAGATCGGGCGTGGCGCCGATGTCATCTTCCAGAACGCCGACGCTGCAGGCCTGGGAATATTTCAGGCAGCCCGGGAAACGAAAAAGTCGCTCATTGTGGGTTCCAACTCCAACCAGAACAGCGTCGCCCCCGAAATCACGCTTGGAAGCGTTGTCATCGACCTGCCGCACGCATTCCTCTCCGTCGCACGCGATGTGAAGAGCGGCCAGTTCAAGGCGCGGGTCATCAAGCTCGGCTCCGAAAGCGACGTGGTGACCTTCGTGCCCAATCCCGTGATGACCGCACGCATTCCAGCGGCGGCGCAGCATGCCGTCGACTCGGTGAAGGCGGAAATGAAAGCTGGTCGCTTCGTGCAAGCCGCACTAAAGCCATGATGGCCTCCGTATCGCTACAGCAGGTTGCGGAGCATCTCGACACCGTGCTGCGGACGGAGGAGGTGCCTGACTACACAGGCGCCCTCAACGGCATTCAGGTGGAGAACGCCGGCACCATCACGCGTGTTGCTGTTGCGGTCGATGCCTCGCTGCAGACAATCGAAGGGGCGATCGATTGCGGGGCCAATTTGCTGATCGTGCACCATGGCCTCTTCTGGTCGGGAGCACAGGCGCTGCGCGGGAGACTCTACCAGCGTTTTCATCGGCTGCTTGCCAACGACGTGGCCGTCTACAGCTCACACCTTCCGCTGGATCTTCATCCGACGCTGGGCAATAACGCGCTCCTCGCTCATGCGTTGGACCTTGCACCGACCGGTGGCTTTGCGCGCTACCAATCCATTCAGGTGGGCGTGATGGGACTCAGCGACGTCGATACGGCGTCGCTCGTCGCACGCGCCGACGCCATCGCCCGCGGACACGGCGGGGCGGTGGTCGCAATCGGACTGCACGAAGGCAGGCGTACACGCCGGTGGGCCTTGTGCACGGGCGCCGGTGCATCAAGCGACTCACTGCGCGAAGCCGCTGCAAACGACATCGATACGCTCATCGTTGGCGAAGGGCCGCACCACACCGCTGTCGAAGCCATGGAGCTCGGCATCGCCTTGTTGTACATGGGCCACTACGCGACGGAAACTTTCGGCGTATGTGCGCTCGGCGCGGAGCTCGAACAACGTTTTCAGCTCCCCTGGAGCTTCGTCGCGGCACCCACTGGGCTGTGACAGGATCGACGTTCGACCTCGCGCCACCACTCGCGCTCGAGCTCTCGCACATCACCAAGCATTATGCGCGCACGACCGCGCTCACGGACGCCTCCCTCCGCGTGCGAGCTGGAACGGTGCACGCGATTCTCGGTGAAAACGGTGCCGGCAAGACGACCCTCATGCGCGTTGCCTACGGCCTGTCCCGCGCGGACAGTGGAGAGGTCCGCGTTCGCGGTGAACGAGTTCATTTCGCGACTCCTGCTGACGCCATTGCTGCCGGCATCGGGATGGTCCACCAGCACCTTACCCTGGTTCCCGCGATGACCGTTGCGGAGAACATTGCACTCGGCGGACGCGGTCTCCTTCGCACCACCGAGATGGTGAGGCGCGTCGAGGAGCTCACCGCTCGAACGGGATTCGCGCTCGACCCGCGTGCTCGCATCGAAGACCTTTCGGTCGGCGCTCAACAGCGGGTCGAGATCGCCAAGGCGCTCACTCGCAATGCGGCGATCCTCATTCTCGATGAGCCAACCGCCGTACTCGCGCCAGCAGAAACTGACAATCTTCTGCGATGGCTGAGGGCGTATGCCGAGGAAGGTCGCTCGGCACTCCTGATCACGCACAAGCTGCGAGATGCACTCGCGGTGGCAGACGACATCACCGTGTTGCGAGCCGGAAGGGTGGTGTTTTCCGGCGCGGCTGCGGCATCGACCATTCCGCAGCTGACATCAGCAATGCTGGGTGCCACTTTCACGTACACACCACCCCCAGCCGCCCACCGGAGCGCTCAGTCGGGACTGCCCGTGCTTGGTGCAGAGGATATCAGTGTCGTCGACTCGACAGGACGCACGCGTGTTCGTGCGGCCACACTGGTCGTGCGCGCCGGCGAACGGGTGGGCATCGCGGCCATTGAGGGTGCGGGTCAGCGCGAGCTTCTTCGCGCACTTTCCGGCCGTATGCCGATTGCGAGCGGACGCCTGACGATCCCCGCAGTCGTTGGCTTTGTCCCCGAAGACCGGTATGGCGACGCCCTTCTGCCGGACGGCTCTCTCGTCGAGAACGTCGCGCTCCGCGGAGCAGGGCACCGCCGAGGTCTCATGCCCTGGGCGGGTCTTCGCGCGCTGACGTCGCGTCTCCTGGCGCACCATGACGTGCGCGCGCGAAACGGCGCTCAGGTCGCACGAACACTCTCCGGGGGAAATCAGCAGAAGCTCGTGCTTGCTCGAGAGATGGGCGCCACGACGGATCAGCCTTCGCCACTGGCCATTGTGGTGGAAAATCCAACGCGTGGGCTGGACGTGCACGCGACCGCCGCCGTGCACGATCGTCTCAGGGAAGCGTCGGCCAATGGCGCAGCGGTGTTAGTCTATTCAAGCGATCTCGACGAACTACTCGCGATTACAACGCGTGTCGTGGTGATGTTCGATGGCGTGCTGACGGAGGTGGCCACCGACCGGCGTCTGATCGGCGAGGGCATGCTCGGACTGAACGCGGCCGCTACTGCGACACCCGCAGTGACGCCATGATTGCGTCCTTCACGTCGTCGCGCGGTCGGTCAGCCTGGGTAGTGCTCCTCGCCTTCGGTATCCTTGCTATCGCAATCGGAGCGATGCTGTTTTTGGGCGGGTACTCGCCGCAAGCGGCGGCCACCGCGCTGTGGCACGGATCGCTCGGCTCGTGGTATTCGATCACCTCGGCTACGCTCGTTCGCGCCGTACCACTCATGCTTACCGGCTGCGCCGTGGCCGTGGCATTTCGCGGTGGTGTATTCAACATCGGCGCCGAGGGTCAGTTGCTCGTAGGCGCCGCCGCCGCTGCTGCGACGGCCCTCTCACTGCCGAGTGGTGGTGCGTTCACGATCTGCGTTGCTCTCGTTGCCGGAGCCTTGGCCGGCGGGGCGTGGGCCGCGATCGCGGCGCTGCTCCGCGCCCGCTTCGGCGTGCTCGAAGTAATCAGCACGATCATGCTCAATTTCGTCGCGCTCCACGGCGTGTCGTACCTGGTGCGTGGGTCCCTGCAGGAGCCGACACGCATCTACCCCCAATCGTCCACGATCGCCGACGCGCTACAGCTGCCACGGTTCCCTGGGGCGGGCCGCCTGCACGTCGGACTCATCCTCGCCCTTATCCTGCTGGCCGCGTGCGGTTGGATCTTTCGGTTCACGGCCAGTGGCTTTCGGCTGCAAAGCGTGGGGCAAAGCCCATCTGCCGCCGCAACCGCGGGGCTGGTCGATATTCGCTCAGTGACCGTGATGGCTTTTCTTTCGAGCGGAGCGCTCGCGGGTCTGGCCGGCGCAGTCGAGGTACTCGGTGTGACTTATGCTCTTTATGAGAATATTTCCCCCGGCTATGGGTATACGGCAATCGCCGTCGCGCTCCTCGCCGACCTCGATCCCTGGCGCATAGTCGCCTCGGCTACCCTGTTTGGCGCGCTCGAGGCGGGCGGGGCGGCGATGCAGCGGGACGCGAACATTCCGTCATCCTTTGTCTCCATGATCGAAGCGCTACTGCTCCTTGCCGTGGTCGGTACGCAGACCGTGCGCCGTCGCTCGCGCATTGACGGAATCGCCGAGTCGGACGGCGCCGTGACGGCGACATGAACGACGTGCTTACGCCGTTTCTATCGGCGACGATTCGCACGGCAACCCCGCTGGTCCTGGCGGCCTTGGGCGAGGTACTCGTCGAGCGCGCGGGGCTCATCAACCTTGGACTCGAAGGCGCCATCCTCGCCGGTGCATTCGGATCCCTCGTCGGAGCAACGGCCGGCGGGCTGGTAGCGGGCTATCTCGGCGCGATCTGTGGAGGAGTGATTGTCGCTGCCATCTTTGCCGTCTTCGTTGTGTGGCTGAAGGCCGACCAGATTATTACCGGAACAGCCATCACTCTCCTGAGCGCTGGCGCGACCGGGACGCTGTACCGTGCCTGGTACGGGGCATCCGGGGCAGCGCTCCGTACGCCGACGAGCACCCCGATCGCCATTCCCGGCCTCGTGCACCTTCCGGTGATCGGTCCTGCGCTCTTCGCGCAGCCGCTCCTGACATACGTCGCCTACCTCCTTGTCCCCTCGCTGGCCTGGTGGCTGGCAAGGACGCACACTGGCTTGGCGCTTCGTGCCACTGGCGAGCGTCCCGACGCGGCGGAAACCGCCGGTATTCGCGTCGTCCGCGTTCGGATCGCCGCGGTGCTTGCTGGCGGTGTCCTCGGTGGACTTGCCGGGGGAACGCTGGTACTGGCCCAGGCAGGAACATTCGCAGAGGGGATGTCAGCCGGTCGTGGCTTCATCGCGGTCTCCATCGTGGTATTGGGTCGATGGAATCCCCTCGGCGTTGCCGTCGCGTCGCTCGTGTTTGGCGCGGCAAGTGCCCTTCAGTTCGCCTTTCAGGCGATGGGCTGGCGCGCGCCGTATCAGCTCTTCCTGGTCATGCCATACCTGCTGACGCTCGCGGGTCTCGCCGGCGTGGTGGGGCGAGCACGGCCACCCCAGTCCCTTGGAAAGCCACTCTGAATGGCTACCCACAACGGGTGAGCATGCTTGTCCAGCGAATTCGCCATTGACGTGCACCTACGCGTTCCAGCAAGGCATACGAAACACCCTCGTCTCCGTCCCGCGCAACGATCAGCGTAGGCCTTCCGGCAATGCGAACGGCGGCGATGACCTCGGGCGTTGTGGTCGTTTCCTCGAGCCCGTGCGTCCGCTCCGCATAGACCAGCTGGTAGGGACCTGTGGTGACGCCGCTGTCTCGCTCCGCGATGAGGAGGGTTTGTTCTTCCTGAGGATTCGCCTCCTGATTGACCTTGCGAATTAGGTGCGCGACAATGGCCTGCACTCCTGGCGCCGCCTCGAAGCGCCTGATGTCATGCGCCGCGAATCGAAGCCCCTGGAATGACGGGGGCGTCGTCGTTGTCACCGCTGATGCCAATCGTGATGCTTCCGCCGCGAGCGCGAGGCTGTCGCGCGAAGAAAGAGCCTCGATCGAATCCAGGGGAAGCGGCGTGACCTCGCTGGACATGAACCCGACGGCCCAGGTGTTATCCATCCCGTCACCGCGAACGGGCCGAAGGGGCCGAAGGGGCCACAATCTGCATTCGCCGTCAGTGCTGGTTGGGCCATCGCCAAGCCTGGCAGTTATGCGTGCGCCGCCCCGCCCGAACAAGACTATGTCGGCGGACGAACCGGAGTGCGCGGCCAGCTGGACATCGTCACTCCCGGCCGGATAGAGGACGATCGCCTCCTCGCGATTCTCACCCTGAACAAACAATGCAGGCCCCATGGCGCTGGTCCAGCCCGAGTTGGTCGATGCCGGCGGGAAGCCAGCCGAGTCCCTGGCCACGCTCACGGCTGGACTATCGCTGTGCCCCGCTGGAGCACTTCGGTCACAGGCGCCTATGCCGAGAAGTGTGCCCGTTGCCAGGATTGAGGACGTGCGAAGGAAGCGCAGATGTGACATGCGCGGTAATTTGGTGCGTTGCAGGGAGCCGTCAATCGAGGAGGGTCTTTGACGTCCGACGCTCAGCTTGCCCATGGAAGCTCCGTGGCACCCGTGATGGTCCAACGCGCACCGTGGCGGGAGCGTGCGAGTTGGGCCCTGTACGACTTCGCGAACACCATCTTCTCGATGAATGTCGCGACGCTCTATTTCTCGGTGTGGCTGATAAAGGATCTGGGCGCATCGAGCACGTTGTACGCCATCGGCAGCGACATCTCGTCGATTCTGGTGGTGCTCTCGGTCCCGTTCCTCGGGGCGCTCTCGGACGCGCGGCGGCGGCGGCGGCCGTGGGTGATGTGGTTCACGATCGTGTCGTGCCTCGCGTGCGCTGGCATCGGCATTCTCGGTCAGACGTCGATTCCCATAACGGGCGCGCAAACGATCAATGGCGCCGCAACGATCAACGGCTGGCATCCCACTTTCGGATCGTTGTTCTGGGTAATCGTGGCCTTCACCATCGCCAATTACACCTATCAGGCCGCGCAGCCGTTCTACAACGCGATGATGGCCGACCTGGCGCCTCCGGAAGAACACGGACGTCTCTCCGGCATCGGTACTGCCGTCGGGTACGTCGGGACCATCGTCGGCTTGCTCCTGGTATCGCCCTTTTTCGGAGGCGAGCTCCCTCTTTTCGGCCCCCTTCCTCCTGGATTCGTCGCCGGTCTGCGAACGATGATTCCATTCACAAGCCATGCTGGGCGCGTTTCGACGTTCGTACCAACCGCGCTGCTTTTCCTGCTGTTTTCACTTCCGCTCTTCGTGTTCTGTCGCGACCATCATCCGGTGCTCGCAAAGACCGCCGTCAGCTGGAAGCGCGCCTTTGCCGACGTGATGAACACGCTGCGCGACGCGAGGAAGTATCCGGGCGCGTTGCCGTTCATCCTTGCGTCCTTTCTGTACCAGGACGCGATCGGTACGATCGTGAGCTTCATGGCGATTTATGCAATCAAGGCCATGCGCTTCCCCGACGGAACCGAGACGACGCTGTTCCTGGTACTTACCATTCCCGCCATTTTCGGCAGCTATCTCGCTGGCTATCTGACCGACTGGATTGGCCCCAGGCGCACGCTGCTGTTCACGATCTTTGCGTGGATCGCGCTGCTGCTCGCCATGATCATGGTCCCCTCACAAAAGGGGTTCTGGGGTGTCGGGCTGTTGATTGGCCTTGTCTTTGGCGGCGTGCCAACAGCAGAGCGGCCAATGCTGCTCTCCCTCATTCCGCGTGAAGAGGCAGGTCGATTCTTCAGCCTGATGCTTCTGTCATCGCGGGCGGCCGCCGTTGCCGGTCCATTGATCTGGGGCATTACCGTCGACGTCCTCGAGCCCGCTCGAGGGACGGGCGTCGCATACCGAGCCGCCGTACTTACTGTCGCTGCCATGTTCGGATTGTCCCTGCTGTTGCTGCGGCGCGTACCGGAAACGCGAACGATGCGGGCATAACGAGTGTGCTACGCGTGTCGCCGTCAGTGGGCTGTGTGCTAGAGCGACCTCGGTGGGAGCAGGGAACCGCCGAGATCCCAGTGCCACGCATCGCGCCGTATGCCGGTCCGCGGGTCTTTCAACGGCTTGTACTGAAGCCGAGACTCCGGCATTCCAATCGACTGGCCGTATGCCAGTAGTTTTCCCTTGTCTGTGGAGACCAGGTGCGCCATCGGGCGTCCTTTCCAGACATGGTAGTGCATCCAGAGTCCTCCCTCCATCGCGAAGATCATCCCGTCTCGACGGCTCCTGAACTCGCGATAACCCGACGCCTCTACTGACACGCGGGCACGCCTTCCTCCGTTGCGGGAGGGGGGGGAGGCGAGACAGGCCCGAAGAAGATCGTACACTGAAGAGGGTACGCGAGAGGATGCGTCGCCGTGGCCGTCCATCCGCCAGTTGGCGGTATGCCGATAACAACCGTTACTCCCGGCGATGGGCGGAATTTCAGTACAGCCGTGTCACTGGAATATTTCGTCGAGTCGTAGAAGATGGCCTCCTCGGCAACCGCGAGGTTGCGCAGGTCGCTTTTCATCGAAGCGGCGCTTGCCTTACCCTTTGTGTTCTGGAACTTCGGAATGGCGATCGCGGCAAGAATGCCGATGATCACCACGACGACCAGAAGCTCGATGAGGGTGAAGCCCTCTCTGTGTCGCGACATCGTACTCGGTCCGCGGGCGGGAATTCTCATGACAGCAGTGCGCGGCGGCGCGACACCATGCCACTCTCAAAGGCAAGCGCGGTGCCGAGTCGGTAAAATGATCCTAAGTGATTGTTTTACAGTCACTTGAGGTGCATCATGCTATCTGGGAAATCACGACGATCATCATTCGATCTGCCAGAATCTGTGCTTTCTGCAACAGGGGGATATCACAAATCAGTGCTTCGTTTCAACCCAATTCTTCCCACTGCCCACGTCGACTACCAACGGCACCGATAGGATCGCCGCGTTCTCCATTTCATGCTTTACCAGGACCGTGACCAGTTCGAGTTCCTCGACAGGAACCTCGAACACGAGTTCATCGTGGACTTGAAGTAGCATGCGCGCAACTCGACGTTCTGCAACCAGACGATCGCGAATGTGGATCATTGCGATCTTGATGAGGTCAGCGGCCGAACCCTGAATTGGTGAGTTCGCCGCCGTTCGCTCACCGAATGCGCGTACGTTGAAGTTCCGGTCCCTGAGCTCAGGGACATAACGGCGGCGCTTGAATATGGTCTCCACGTAGCCGTGCTCCCGGGCAAAGGCCACCGACGAGTCAAGGTATTCTCTCACGCCCTGGAAGCGCTCGAAGTATCGCTCGATGAACTCCTTTGCTTCCGCGTGCGCAATCTTGAGTTGGCGCGAGAGTGCGTGTGCGCCTTGACCATAGATGGTCGCGAAGTTGATGGTCTTCGCGCGCGCGCGCATCTCCGACGTGACACCCTCGAGTGGCACATCGAAAATCAGGGCGGCCGTTTGCCGATGGATATCGCCCCCGGACTTGAACGCCGCAACGAATGCAGGGTCATTGGACAAGTGCGCAAGCAGTCGCAGCTCGATCTGCGAATAATCGGCCGCCAGCAGAAGCGATCCCTCGCGGGGAATGAATCCGCGGCGGATGTCACGACCGAGCTCACGCCGGATGGGGATATTCTGAAGATTGGGTTCGGTGGACGAGAGCCGTCCTGTCGCGGCAACCGTCTGATTGAAGGAGGTGTGTAAGCGCCCGGTGTGTGGATTGACGAGCGCTGGCAACGCATCGATGTACGTGCTTTCCAGCTTGCTCAGCTCACGATACTCCATCAGTAGAACGGGTAGCTCGTGTCCGGCGTCGGCCAGCTCCTGCAGAACACTTGCATCCGTTGAGAGTCCGGTTGACGTTCGTTTGCTTGACGGGAGCTTCAATCGGTCAAACAGTATTTCCCGCAACTGTGGGTTCGAGTTGATGTTGAACTCACCGCCGGCGGCGATGTAGATCTCCTGCTCCACACGTTGACGCTCTCTCGCAAATCTTTCCTTCAGCGAGATGAAGAGATCGCGGTCAATCTGGATTCCCTCCCATTCGACATCGGCAAGCACACCCACGAGCGGGAGCTCGATATCGCGATACAACTCATAGGTATGTTGCGCCATGAGCTGCGGACGGAATTGTTGTTCCAGCTGCCACGTGACGTCTGCAATCTCACACGCGAAGTCGCGCGCGCAATCAACCGGCACAAGGTCGAACGCGATCTGCTGCTTTCCCTTTCCGCACAGGTCTTCCTGGCTGGTCATCGCATGATCGATGAACTCCAACGTCAGGAGATCCAGGCCATGCGAACGGCGTCCCGGATCGAGCACATAGCTCGCAAGCATCGTGTCTGATACCAGGCCTCCGAACGCAATTCCGGCGCGGCGGAGGACCAGCAAGTGATGCTTCGAGTTCTGCGCCACCTTGGGAACCGCGGGATCCTCGAGCAATGCACGAATCGTCGCCATCCCCGGATCGTCGAGTGCCGGGAGGTTCGACGCCGGCCTGCTTCCCGCTGCAATGGCTCGGGCGGCGATGCTCGTGGGTTCCGCCTGTTTTGCCATTCGCTTGGGACGCGGCTTTGCACCCTCAATCGAATCGGTGGTAGCATCGTCGCCGAGGAGAAAGTCTCCTTGCAGGGGCTGAAATGATCGGTGGCGCAGGGGAAGGTAGTACGCTTCGCCCGGCCCGATACCAATGGCAAGTCCTACGAGCGAGGACCGGAGAGCATCGATCTTCTGCGGGCTGTCTGGATCGGTGACGGTTTGAGTATCGATGGAGATGTACTGTGCAGCTCTCGCACGTTCGATCAGTTCGGCCAACTGTTCCACCCTATCTACGGTGACGTAGCGGGTGACCGGCCGAGTCGTGTCTGGAACGACAGCAGACGCGCCCACCAGGACGGCCGATACAGTCAGGAACGTGTCCGGAAGCGCCCGCGCAAGACTGTGGAACTCGAGCTCGACAAATATCTGGCGCAAGCGAGCATGGTCTGCCTCTCTCACTCGAAGCGTGTCGAGGGAGAGGGACATCGGGAGATCTTGCTTGATGGTGACGAGTTCCTTCGAGAGTCGAGCCAGCTCCACGTGCTCCATCAGGGCTTCCCGCGGGCGCTTCTTTGCGAGGCTGGGTGCTGCGGCAAGAATGGCGTCGAGATCACCAAACTCATTCACGAGGTCGCGCGCTGT
>JBBQFW010000009.1:0-32645 GCA_038322445.1 Gemmatimonadales bacterium | reverse complement strand
GCCTCGACCACGTCATCCGCTGGCTTGGCACCCGCCGATCCAGCCTCACCCGGCTGACCGCCGGCCTGCTCCCCACCCGGTGCCGCGCCCTCGGCGGCCTGGTTCTGCGCGTAGAAGGACTGGCCGGCCTCACCAAAGGTCTTGCTGAGTTCCTCCTGCGCCGCCTTGATCTCGTTCAGGTCGTCACCACGAAGCGCCTTCCGGGCCCGCTCGACAGACGCGTCGAGCTTGGTCTTCAGGTCGGCAGGTAGCTTGTCCGACCACTCCTTCGCGTTCTTCTCGACCTCGTACGTCATGCTGTCGAGACGATTACGCGTGTCGATCTCTTCACGACGCTTCTTGTCAGCCTCGGCATTCGCCTCGGCGTCCTTCACCATCTTGTCGACATCGGAGTCCGACAGGCCGCTGGATGCCTCAACGCGGATCTTCTGCTCCTTGTTCGTCGCCTTGTCCTTCGCCGCGACGTGCAGGATGCCGTTCGCGTCGATGTCGAAGGTGACCTCGACCTGCGGCATGCCGCGCGGAGCGGGCGGAATTCCGGTCAGCTGGAACTTGCCGATCGTGCGGTTGTCACGGGCGAGCTCGCGCTCACCCTGCAGCACGTGGATCTCCACCGTGGTCTGGTTGTCGTCTGCCGTGCTGAACGTTTCCGATTTCTTGGTCGGGATCGTCGTGTTGCGGGGAATGAGCACGGTGGTCACGCCACCGAGTGTCTCGATTCCAAGGGAAAGCGGCGTGACGTCGAGGAGCAGGACGTCCTTCTGCTCACCCGTGAGCACCGCGCCCTGGACCGCGGCGCCGATGGCGACGACTTCGTCCGGGTTCACCCCCTTGTTCGGATCCTTCCCGAAGAACTTCTTGACCTCTTCCTGAATCTTCGGGATACGCGTCGATCCGCCAACGAGCAGCACCTCGTCGATGTCCTTCGGCTCGAGGCCAGCGTCCTTGAGCGCCTTCCGCATCGGCTCGAGGGTGCGCGTGATGAGGTCATCCACGAGTTGCTCGAATTTGGCGCGGGAGAGCGTGTAGTTCAGGTGCTTCGGGCCGCTCTGGTCGGCCGTGATGAAGGGCAGGTTGATGTCCGTCGAATTCGTGCTCGACAGCTCCATCTTGGCCTTCTCGGCGGCTTCCTTCAGGCGCTGGAGCGCCATCGGGTCCTTGGAGAGGTCGATGCCCTGGTCACGCTTGAACTCGCCAACGATCCAATCCATCACGCGCTGGTCGAAGTCGTCGCCGCCGAGGTGGGTGTCTCCATTCGTGGACTTCACCTCGAACTGGCGTGAGCCGTCGACATCGTAGAGCTCGAGTACCGAGATGTCATAGGTTCCGCCGCCCAGGTCGAACACGGCGACCTTCTCGTCCTTCTTCTTGTCGAGTCCGTATGCGAGCGCAGCGGCCGTTGGCTCATTGATGATGCGGAGGACGTCGAGGCCGGCGATCTTGCCCGCATCCTTGGTGGCCTGACGCTGCGAGTCGTTGAAGTACGCCGGGACGGTGATGACCGCCTTGGTGACGGTCTGGCCGAGGTAGTCTTCCGCCGTCTGCTTCATTTTCTGGAGGATCATGGCAGAGACTTCGGGGGGCGTGTAGCGCTTGCCCTGAACCTCGACGGTGGCGACGTCGTTTCCGCCCGGTACCACCTTATATGGTACGCGCTTCTGCTCCTCGGCCACTTCACTGGTCTTGCGGCCCATGAAGCGCTTGATCGAGAAGACGGTGTTGGTGGGGTTCGTGACGGCCTGTCGCTTGGCGACGGTGCCGACGAGCCGCTCTCCATCCTTGGTGAATCCGACAACGGACGGAGTTGTCCGTCCGCCCTCGGCGTTGGGGATGACGACCGGGTCGCCTCCCTCCATGACGGCAACGACGGAGTTGGTCGTGCCGAGATCGATACCGATGACTTTGTCAGCCATTGCTTTCCTTCGGGATTAAGTGGCGGTGGCAGCGGCGCTGCGACTACCTGGGGACGAAGCAAGAGAGGGGCCCAGGGCGTGCGCCATAGAGGCAGAAGCCATGCAGCGATCTCTGCCAGAGTGCGGCGGAGCGGCTCACGAAGTGGATTGTTCCTGCCAGCGTGCCAGCACGGATCAGAGACGCGCGAGCGCCACGACGCACGACGTTCTCGCGGTTGCGACCGGTTTGCAGGGTCACTGGTGCCTCGGTATCTTCGTGGCTGAAGCGGAACGCCCTACTCTGATCCCGAAAGCGCTAATGCTGAGCCGTTTGATCCCGCGTGACGAAGAGTTCTTCGACATGTTCAACCAGCTCGCCGAGCACCTGCGCAGTGCGGCGAAGCTGCTCGACCAACTCTTCGCGGATCCCAGCCGCACAGCCGATCTCGTCAAGCAGATCAAGGACGTGGAGCACCTCGCCGATCAACTGACGCTGGCAATCAGCGTCCGTATCGACAAGAGCTTCATTACGCCGATCGACCGCGAGGACATCCACCTCCTCGCGTCGCGACTGGATGACGTGATCGATCGTCTCGATGGCACGGCTCGGCGCGTGGTGATGCTGCACATCAACGAGGTACGTGAGCCGGCTAAGCAGATGGCGCACGTGATTCTTCGTGCGTCGGAGCACATCGCGAAGGCGGTGGGCTCCATCAAGCGCCCGCGCGAGGTGTCGCTCGAGGCGGCGGAGATCAAGAAGCTCGAAGAGGAGGGGGACGCGCTCTACCACGAGGCGGTGGGCGCCCTGTTCGCTGGGACACCGGATCCGATCGAGGTGATTCGGTGGAAGGAGGTGTACGAAACGCTGGAGATCGCGATCGATCAATGCATGGGCGTAGCGAACGCGGTGCACAGCATTTCCATCAAGAACTCCTGAGCCTTTCCCAGTGGTCTGGTATGTCATCGCGATCATAGCGATCGCCTTCATCTTCGATTTCAGCAACGGCTTCCACGATTCGGCGAATTCCATCGCCACGATCGTCGGAACGCGCGTCCTCAGCCCCTTTGCCGCTGTGTTCTGGGCGGCATTCTTCAATTTCGCCGCGCTGTTCACCGGCGGGGTGGCCGTGGCGAAGGCCGTTGGTGCCGGGATGATCAACCAGGCCATCGTGGACCCGAATGTCATCCTCGGAGCGCTGCTCGGCGCGATCATCTGGAATGCCATCACCTGGTACTATGGTATTCCCTCCAGCTCGTCGCACGCGATCATCGGCGGATACGCGGGATCGGCCATGGCCAAGGCAGGCGTCGCTGGCATCACCTGGGGCCCGAAGTGGATCCAGACGTTGTCGTTCATCGTCGTCTCGCCGCTGGTGGGCTTTGCGGCCGGTTTCGCGCTGATGATCGCGTGCTACTGGATCTTCCAGCGCATGAGTGCCGGCAAGGCCGATCGCGTCTTCCGGCCGATGCAGCTGCTGTCATCCGCAGCGCTCTCCTACTCGCACGGTGGCAACGACGCGCAGAAGACGATGGGCATCGTGCTGGGGCTGCTCGTGGCGACAAGGGCGAACTTCGTGAACCAGACGGGAATGCTGCACCATCTGTACGTGGCGGACTTCACGACCATACCGCGCTGGGTCGAGATTGGTGCGTATTCCGCGATTTCCCTCGGGACGCTCTTCGGCGGTTGGCGCATCGTCCACACGATGGGCTCGCGGATCACGAAGTTGCGTCCCATGGGAGGCTTCGCGGCGGAAACCGGTGGCGCGATTGCCATCCAGCTCGCGACGCACTGGGGCATTCCGGTGAGCACGACACACACGATCACCGGTTCGATCGTTGGTGTGGGTGCGACGCGCCGACTCTCGGCGGTACGGTGGGGCATCGCTGGCCGCATCGTGTGGGCGTGGGTGCTTACGATTCCCGCGGCGGGCCTCATGGCCGCTGCAGCCTACGCGATTCTCTCCCGCGTGGCCGTGCTCCCCTGAAGGCACGCATTGCGCCTGCCTGTGTGCGCGACGCACACTGTCGCGGTTGTGTCACGAACCGGCAGGTGCAGTGCGCCAAGGATGCCGCTGGGCGCATCTTGCGCGGTATCCCGCCCCTGGAGAAATCATGATGATTCGATCGTTGACGAGCGTCCTCGCCCTCGCGGCCCTTGCCGGTTGTAGCGACGGATCGAAGAAGGACGTTCCAGCGAGTGCTGGCCAGGCCTCGAGCAGCGGGGCGGGCGCGCAGCTTACTGGAGCCGGCGCGACCTTTCCGAACCCGCTCTACACAAAGTGGTTCAGCGAGTACGCCGCGAAGACCGGCGTGAAGATCAACTACCAGTCGATCGGCTCGGGCGGAGGGATTCGGCAGCTCTCAGAACAGACCGTGGACTTCGGCGCGAGCGACGCCCCGATGTCGGACGAGGAAATGGCGAAGGCGAAGGGCGGAGCCGTCCTGCATATCCCGACCGCGCTCGGCGCTGTGGTCGTGACCTACAACCTGCCTGGTCTTACCGCGCCACTCAAGCTCACCGGCGAGCTCGTAGCTGCCATCTATCAAGGGCAGGTCAAGCGCTGGAATGACGCACGCATCGCGGCGCTGAACGACGGCGTGGCATTGCCGGCTACGGACATTCTCGTCATCCATCGCTCGGACGGGTCCGGCACGTCCTTTGTGTTCACGGACTACCTGACCAAGGTGAGTGCGGCCTGGGCGACTTCGCCGGGGCGTGGCAAGGACATCCAGTGGCCCGTGGGGCTGGGCGCGAAGGGCAACGAAGGAGTCGCCGGACAGGTCAAGCAGTCTCCCGGCGCCATCGGGTACATCGAGCTCGCGTACGCGAACCAGAACAAGCTCCCCGCGGCGCAGATCCGTAACGTGCACGGCGAGTTCGTGGCGCCAAGCATCGCAGCGGTCACCGCGGCGGCGGCAGCAGCCGTGTCGGCGCTCCCGGCAGCAACCGACTACCGGATCTCCGTCGTGAACGCACCGGGTGCTGGGGCGTACCCGATTGCATCATTCACCTGGATCCTTGCGTACCAGAAGCAGGCCGACGCGGGCAAGGGTAAGCTTCTTGTGGATTTCTTGCGGTGGGCACTGAGCGACGGGCAGGCGATGGAAGCACCCCTCGACTACGCACCGCTGCCGGAGTCCATGCGCACGGCACTGACGGCACGACTGGACACCATCAAGTAGCGCATGGCCGAAACACACGCGCCGGACAGCCTCTACCTGAACCGCGAACTGAGCTGGCTCGCGTTCAACGCGCGCGTGTTGCATGAAGCGACGGATCCCCGGGTGCCGCTGCTGGAGCGGCTGAAGTTCCTCGCGATCTTCAGCAGCAACCTTGATGAGTTCTTCATGGTGCGCGTCGCCGGGTTGCGACGGCACCTCGAGTCGGGCACCTCGCATACGAGTGCCGACGGGATGAGTGCGGCGGACCAGATCGCCGCGATCCGGTCGCGCGTGAGTGCCCTCCTCGCTGAGCGGCAGCAGTGCCTGCGGCACCTCCTGGCGGAACTGGGGCCGCACGGCGTCGGGATCATCGGCATGGATGAGCTGACGGCTGCCGAACGTCGTGCCATCGACGAGCACTTCGAGTCGGCGATCTTTCCTGTGCTGACGCCCCTGGCGGTCGACCCGAGTCATCCGTTCCCGAACGTGTCCAACCTGTCGCTGTCGCTGGCGGTGGAAGTCCGTGATCCGGAAGAAGGCACCACGCACTTCGCGCGCGTGAAGGTGCCCGCGCGCCTGACGCGGTGGGTGTCCGTGCCCGGGCGCGCGCACGCGTTCGTGCCGCTCGAGCGTGTCATCGGGGAGAACCTCGAGACGCTCTTTCCGGGTATGGAGGTGTTGGGATGGTATGCCTTCCGCGTGACGCGGTACTCCGACCTCGAACTGACGGACCTCGAGGATCCGGACGACCTGCTCGCCACGATCGAGGAGCGTGTGTTTGAGCGCCGCTTCGGTGAGGTGATCCGACTCGAAGTGCAGGATGACATGCCGCACCACCTGCGCATCCTCCTGCTCGACGAGCTTCGGCACGCGGATTTTCCGGCGAACACGTCACTCAGCGAGGCCGACATCGAGGATGCCGGGCACCTCCTCGATCTCTCGGCGCTCCTCGCCCTGAGCATGCTGGAGATGCCCGACCTGCGTGATCCGCCATTCGCGGCGGTGGTCCCGAGCGAGCTGCGGGATCCGGACCGCTCGATCTTCGACGCGATCCGTGAGCGCGACATCCTCGTCCATCATCCGTTCGACTCGTTCCCCGCGACGGTAGAGCGGCTGCTGCAGAGCGCCGCAAAGGACGATCAGGTCCTCGCCATCAAGTTGACGCTGTATCGCACGTCGGGTGACACGGCGATCGTCCGCGCCCTCACGGAGGCCGCGCAGAACGGGAAGCAGGTGGCCGTGCTCGTGGAGCTCAAGGCTCGGTTTGATGAAGCGAACAACATCTCCTGGGCTCGCACGCTGGAGGACTACGGCGTGCACGTCGCGTATGGATCCGCCCTGCTCAAGACGCACACCAAGGTGGCGTTGATTGTTCGCAGTGAGCCCGAGGGCATCCGTCGCTACGTGCACATCGGCTCCGGCAACTACAACTCGCGGACGGCGCGCCTCTACACGGACGTCGGATTGTTCACGTGCAGTCCCTCGATTGGCGCAGACGTCAGCGACCTGTTCAACTCACTCACCGGCATCTCGCGACAACGCCTGTATCGCAAGCTGCTCGTTGCGCCGGCGAACATGCGCGACCGTTTCGTGGAGCTCATCGCACGCGAGGCGCAGCATGCGCGCGAGGGCCGCACCGCCCGCATCGTGGCGAAGATGAACGCGCTGGTGGATTCCGTCGTCATCGACGCGTTGTACGCCGCCTCACAGGCAGGTGTCGAGATCGACCTCATCGTGCGCGGCATCTGCTGCCTGCGCCCCGGCATCCCCGGTATCAGCGATCACATCCGGGTGCTGAGCATCGTGGGCCGCTTCCTGGAGCATTCGCGCATCTTCCATTTCGCGAATGGTGGCGAGGAGGAGTTCTACATTGGTTCGGCCGACTGGATGCCGCGCAACTTCCTCCGGCGCGTGGAGGCCGTCGCGCCGGTCGAGGCGCTGAAGCTGCGTGCCCGCCTCGCGAGCCTGCTGCGCACCTGCCTTGCAGACAATCGGCAGGCGTGGGAGCTCGAGGCGTCCGGTCGCTGGCGGCAGCGCAAGCCGGTCGGCGCAGTGCGCTCGACACACCAGCAGTTGCTCGTGGACTCGTGGGGGCAGGAATCGAACGCCGGGCCGTACGCGCAGAGCGACACGCGCGTGCAATCGATCGTCGACTGACTACTCGTCGGCGTTACTGTCGGCCGTTTCCGACGAGAGGACGGCACCACCCGGTCCGATGATCTCGACTGGCACACCCGCGAGCTCCGCCAGCAGTCCCGACTTGCGGTGTGCGCCCCAGAGCTCCAGCCGAAGCACCTTGGCGTCGCGGGCGGCAACGGGCGTGATGCGAATGGCGCGTTGCATCCACCGCACCTTCACGTCGCCGACGGCGCCCACATGCCCGCGATCGAGTCCATCCGCCACGCGGAGGATTGCCGAAAGGCGCTCGATGCGTCGCCGCATGGGTGCATCGAGTACGCCGTAGTTGCCGTGTTTCTTCCGGGGCGGCGCGCCGCGATGGTACCGCGCCACATTCGCAATCACCACTTGCTCGGCCGGCGAGATCCCGAGCAGCTCGGCGTGCACGATGAGGTGGTAGGCGTGCTTGTGATGCCGGTCGTAGCTGATGTGATATCCCACGTCGTGCAGCAGGGCCGCGTCCGCGAGTTCGGCGCGCTCGGACGGTTCGCACCCCAGTCGTGCACCGATGGCGTCGAAGAGCCGCAGGGCGAGCCGCTGGACGTGCTCGGCGTGGGGCACCTCGAAGTGGCATCGCTCGGCGAACTCCCGCACGGAGCGTTCGCGCGCGGCGCCAGGATCGGCGACGGTGGGCGTCACGCGTGCCGCCTGCAGCAGAAGGCCTTCGCGAATACCATAGCGCGATACCTGCACCTCGCGCGCCTCGATGCGCGCGAGCACCTCGGCGGCGACGGCGATGCCCGCGACAATGATGTCTGCGCGCTCGGGATTCAGTCCGACCATGCTGCGTCGCTCATCCGGCGACGCGCTGGCGAGTGTGTCGAGGATGTGCTCCACGTCCACACGGGGCACGACGGTCGCATGCACGTTGCGCGCGGTGAGCATGCCGCGTCGTGCGAGGTGGATGCTCGCGAGGTTCGTGAACGTGCCGCCAGAGCCGATGAGCTGCGCCCCGCGCCAGTCGCGCCGAGGGAGAACGTCGCGCACACCATCGCGTACGTCGCGCCTGAGGCGTGCGAGTGCCTTTCGGGAGGCGCCGTCGAGGAGGTACCGCTCCGTGAGGCGAAGCGCGCCGAAGGGAAGCGAGACAAGGTCGTCCAGCACGCCGTCTGCGGCCATGGCCAGCTCGAGCGAACCGCCGCCGATGTCCATGACCACCGTGCGGCCCACACCGATATCGAAGTGGGCGAGGGCGCTCATGTACGACAGGCGAGCCTCGTCGGCACCGTCGATGATGCGCACCTGGATGCCCGCCTCCTGACGAACCCGCGCGACGAATTCGGCGGCATTCGCGGCGTCGCGGACGGCGCTGGTGGCGACCGCCTCAATGCGCTGCGCGCCGAGCTGGCGCGCCAACTCGGCCATGCGGCCGATCGCTTCGGCAGCGCGCTGCATCGATTGCGTGCCAAGCACGCCGGTGAGCTCGAGGTCGGCCCCGAGCCGAGGTGCCGATTTCATCTCGTCAACAACCGTGATGCCGCCCTCGGCTGTGACGTCCGCGACGATCTGTCGCACCGAGTTGGATCCGATGTCGATCGCGGCGATACGACGCACCGTGCCGGTGGCCGGGACAGTGCTCTTGCGCTTCTTGCGGGTTGTGGCGGAACTACTCATGCAAGCGCGCGGAATGGGGAACGTGCGCAGACGGCTGCCAGAATCTAGCAGCGCGCTGCGGCTCCGCGTCAGGACGAAAAGGCGTCTGCCGCCGTGGGGAACGCACCGGCGTGCTTGATCTGCTTGCCTTCGGCGAGAAACACCGCGTCCTCTCCGATGTTCGTGGCGAGGTCAGCGACGCGCTCGAGGTTGCGGCTGACGAGCAGGTACTCGAGCGACGGGTTGATGGTCCGCGCATCGGCCATCATGTGCGTGAGCAGGATACGAAACACGGACTCGTGCAGCTGGTCCACGTGATCATCTCGCGCCACAACGTCGCGCGCGAGCACGCCGTCAGCGCGCAGGAAGGCGTCGATGGCATCGCTGAGCATGGCGCGCGCCCGGCGGGCCATTTCCTCGATCTCCGGGTCGGGCGTGATCTTCGTGCGCTGTGAAATCAGCCGGAGCGCGGCCTGCGCGATATTGACGGCGTGGTCACCGACGCGCTCGAGGTCGCTCGTCACCTTGATCGTGCTCACGATAAACCGGAGGTCGCGCGCCATCGGCTGCTGCAGCGCCAGCAGCTCGAGGGCAGCGGCCTCCAGCTCCAGCTCCATCGCGTCGAGATCCCGATCGGCCGCGATCACGGCCTCGGCCTTCCCCTCGTCGAGGCTCAGGAGCGCGTCGACAGACAGGTCGACCAGCGCCTCCGCTTTCTCCGACATTGCCAGGAGCTGGCGATTGAGCGCCGTGAGCTGGTCGTGAAAGTGCCGAAATGGTGTTTCAGGGCTCATCCGAATCTCCCGGTGATGTACGCTTCCGTCCGTTCCTCGTGCGGGCTCGTGAACATGCGCTGCGTCCCGCCGACTTCGACGAGCTTCCCAAGGTAGAAGAACGCCGTCCGATCCGAGATACGCGCGGCCTGCTGAAGGTTATGTGTGACGATGACGATGGTGAGCTCGCGCTTCAACTCATACACCAGTTCCTCGATCTTCTGCGTCGCGATCGGATCGAGCGCTGATGCGGGTTCGTCGAGCAGCAGCACCTCGGGATCGTTCGCCAGCGCCCGCGCAATGCAGAGGCGCTGTTGCTGTCCACCCGAAAGGGCCAACGCACTGGCGCCGAGTCGGTCCTTCACCTCGTCCCAGAGCGCGGCGCGCCGGAGCGCGGATTCGACGATGACGTCGAGCTCCTTCCGGCCCGGAGCCACATTGGTCCTTGGCCCGAAGGCGATGTTGTCATAGATGCTCTTCGGGAACGGATTCCACCGCTGGAAGACCATGCCGACGCGCTGGCGCAGCGTCACGACATCCACGCGCTTCTGGTAGATGTTCTCGCCGTCCAGGCGAATCTCGCCGGTGCGACGTGCGCCGGGAATGAGCTCATTCAGCCGGTTGATGGATCGAAGGAAGGTCGACTTGCCGCAGCCGGAAGGACCGATCAGCGCCGTCACTTCGCGCGGAGCAATGGCGAGGTCGATATCGAAGAGCGCCTGCGTGCGCCCGTACCAGAAGTTGAACTTCTCGACATCGATGGTGCCGGTCGGTACGCCCTGCTCGGCCTGGATCGCGGGTGCGGCGGTCATCCAAACCGTCCTGTGATGTACGATTCGGTGCGCGGATCGGTAGGCGTGGTGAACAGCGTCCGTGTCGGCGCAGCCTCGATCATCAAACCCATCAGCATGAACACGGTTCGGTCGGACACGCGCGCTGCCTGCTGCATGTTGTGCGTGACGATGATGACGCTCATCACTTTCCGCAGCTCGTAGACGAGCTCCTCCACCTTCTGCGTACTGATCGGATCGAGCGCCGCGGTCGGCTCATCGAGCAGGAGCACGTGCGGTGAGGTCGCCAGTGCGCGCGCAATGCAGAGCCGCTGCTGCTGTCCGCCGGAGATGCCCGTGGCGGACGACGACAACCGATCCTTCACTTCATCCCACAAGGCGGCCTCGCGGAGCGCGCGCTCCACCACCTCGTCCACGGCCTGGCGCGAGCGCTTGCCACCAGGCTGCGCGCGCAGGCCGGCGGCCACATTATCGCGAATGGACATGGTGGGAAAAGGGGTCGGGCGCTGGAAGACCATGCCAACGTGACGCCGCAGCGCGATCGGATCGACACCATCGGCATAGATGTCCTGGCCGAAAAAACGCACTTCGCCCTCGACGCGCGCGAGCGGTACGGTCTCGTGCATGCGGTTCAGGCAGCGCAGGAGTGTGGACTTGCCGCAGCCGGACGGGCCGATGATCGCGGTGACCTCATGCGCCGGAAAATCGAGCGTGACGTCGCATACGGCGTGCGTGGCGCCGAACCAGGCGTTGAGCGCGACACAGCACATGGCGACGTGCGCCTCGACGGGTGCTGGGTCCGTCACGCGGCGCAGCGACGGCAGCACTGCGGCATCAGTGGCGGGTGCCGTGGCATCAGTCACCACCGGCACCATGGCGTGAGCGCGTCACGAACCGGGCCGTGACACTGATCACGAGCACGAGACCGATGAGTACCAGCGCTCCCGCCCAGGCTTGGGCGTGCCACTCGTCATACGGACTGATGGCGTAGGTGAAGATCTGCAGCGGCAACGCCGCGATGGGCTGGTTGAGGCTCGTCGACCAGAAAGTGTTGCCGAAGGCCGTGAAGAGCAGGGGCGCTGTCTCGCCCGCCACGCGGGCAACGGCAACCAATACGCCCGTCACGATGCCACCAAGGGACGTGCGGAGCACGATCTGGAGCGACGTGCGCCACCGTGGATAGCCGAGCGCCAGCGCCGCCTCGCGCAATGCCTGCGGTACCGTGCGCACCATTTCCTCGGTCGTGCGTGACACGAGAGGAATCATCATCGCGCCGAGCGCCGCTCCTCCTGCGAGGGCAGTGAAGCGACCGAACGGGCGAACGAGAAATTGCCACGCAAAAATGCCCATGACGATGGACGGCAGGCCATTCAGCACGTCGGCAAGAAACCGTACGAGGTTGGCGAGGCGCGTCCCGCGATGCTCGGCGAGATACAGGCCGGCACCGATGCCGATAGGAAGGCCGAACGCCGCGGCGATGCCGATCAGGATGAGTGTGCCAACAATGGCGTTGGCCATCCCTCCTCCCGCTTCACCGACCGGTTTTGGCATGTGCGTGAAGAAGTCCAGCGAGACCGCGCCAGCACCCTGCTTCATGAGGTAGGCGAGGATCACGACGAGCGGTACGACGGCCAGTGTCGCGGCGATGCACGTGACGGTGATCATCGCGATACTGGTTGCGCGCCGTCGCAGGAGGCCGCGGGGACGAGCGCGAGCGAGCCCGACTCGTCCGACCGACGTCGCACTCACGCGCGCACATCCGCGCCCATGCGCGAAACCATCCATCGTGCGACGGCATTCACGATGAGCGTGATGAGAAGCAGCACGAAGCCGACGGCCATCAGCGCCGAGATGTGGATGTCGGTTGTCGCCTCGGAAAACTCGTTCGCGATCAGCGATGCCATGGTGTATCCGGGCGCGAAGAGCGACGCGGAAATCTCGTGGCGATTGCCGATGACCATCGTGACGGCCATGGTCTCGCCCAGCGCGCGTCCCAGCCCGAGGATTACGCCGCCAAGAATACCGGTGCGTGCATATGGAACCACGGCTCCCGTAATCGCCTCCCACCGCGTGGCGCCGAGCGCGAGTGCGGCTTCACGCTGCGCACGCGGGACGGCAAGCAGTACCTCGCGCGAAACGGCAGCGATGTATGGCAACACCATGATCGCGAGGATCATCCCGGCCGCGAGCACACTGGGACCGTAGGCCGGCCCCGCGAAAAAGGGCGTCGCGCCGAGGTGAAGGGTATCGCGAAGAAAGGGCATGATGGACGTGCGCATCAGCGGCAGCAGGAAGAACACGGCCCACAGTCCATAGACGACGCTGGGCACGGCCGCGAGCAGGTCGATGAGGAAGGACAGCGGCTGACGGAGCCACGCTGGCGAGAACTCCGAGAGGAAGATCGCGGCGCCGAGCGCCAGCGGAGTCGCGAGGACGAGCGCAATGAGAGAGGTCAGGAGCGTCCCGACGATGGCGGGCGCGGCGCCGAATTGCCCCTTCACCGGATCCCACGCACTCGTCGTGAGGAAGTTCAGCCCGAACGTATGCAACGCGGGCCAGCCGGCACGTCCCACCTCGAGGAAAATGACGAGCAGCAGCGCGGGCACGCACAGGGCAAAGAAGAGCAGTGCGAACTGATAGACGCGGTCGGCCACGACCGAGCCTTCGATGGAAGGCAAGTGGCGCGCGGCGCCCTGACGTGTCACGGCGGGCGACGACGGCGCCAGCGAGATCGTCGTGAACGCGCGCGACTCTTTCGGCGTGGGCGGAGCACCGGCGGAATCGAGTTGTGGATGTGTCATCGGTACTGGAACCTCGCGGTGCCGCGTATCGAACGGCGGTGCGGATTGTAACGGTCGCGTCACGCCCGGAAGGCGCTGGGCGTCGGGCCGTTACACAACCGGAACGCCGCGATATCCGGCCCGTGACTCGGCGACAGGACTCTTCCGTGTCGCCAAAAGCGACGCACTCACCTTCCTCCCTCCCGCTTCGCCATGCTTCGTGCACGTCACTGGCTGCTCACGTCCCTCGTCGCCACCCTGGCAGGTGGCGCGCACCTCGGCGCACAGGCCGCCGCCACACCCAGTCCGCTCAATTTCTCGGGAATCATCTTCGGGAGTTACAACTTCCAGCAGTCCACGACCCCGAACGCGCTCAAAGGGCAGATCGACAACGCCTTCATCGTCGATCGCGCATACCTCACCTTCCGGATGCCTGCGGGCGATCACACGAGTATCCGGATCACCACGGATCTCTACCAGACCTCCGAGGCCAATCCGAACGCTTACACCATTCGTGCCAAGTACGCCTACCTCCAGTACGATGCGAGCAAGATGGACAACGGCCTGCAGGTCACGGGTCGGATCGGCATCCTGCATAATGTCGTCATCGACCACGAGGAGTCGTTCTGGCCGCGCTATCTGAGCCAGGTCGCTCTCGAGCGCGCAGGCTACTTCGCGTCGGCCGACGTGGGCGTCGCGACTCAGGTCGCGCTGCCGAACAAGATGGGAGAATTGTACGCGACGATCACGAACGGCCCGGGCTACACGTCGCGCGAGACGGATCGCTTCAAGGACTACGCGGCGCGTCTCTCCCTCACGCCGTTGGCGAACACGAAGGATATGCCGCTCCTCAGCACATTCACGATTACTGCGTGGGGCTACAAGGGAGCGACGGCGAGCGGATCCGTGAACGGCGGCGCAGGGACGAATGGCGCCATTGGCTCTGCGCTGGACCGCAGCCGCGCTGGGGTGTTCGTGGGCATCAAGGATCCGCGACTCGTGATCGCGGGCGAATGGGCCCGGCGTCATGAGGGCGGCGAGTTGGGTGCCAATACGGTGGCGAGCCCGGTCGTGTCCACCGAGACCACCGGCCAGTTGCTCTCCGCGTACACCGTGATCCGCCCACTCGCGTTCACGAGTGAGAGCGGGAAGTCGTCCTTCGGCGTGGTCGCGCGCTACGACCATGTGAAGCCGACGTCGAGCACCACGGGTTTTACGACGGTCCCGTCCACCGACAATGCGTACCACACCGCCCTTGCCGGCATCTTCTGGGACCTGTCGCAGAAGGCGCAACTGGCGCTCGACTACCAGGAGTCGCTCGCGTCGAACAACGCGCTCTCGAACGCACCGCCTGCGCCGTCCAAGGCGTACTTCGCCCACTTCGTGGTGAATTTCTAGTGCATCGACACTTGCGCCGTGACGACCTCGTTACGGCGCGGCCACACGATCAAGACGAAGCGAGGGAATCGTTCGTCCTTCGCTCACCAGACACACGACCAGGAGAGTTACCGTGAAGGTGTTCATCAAGCGTACGCTCGTGCTGCTCAGCGCGATCACGTTCACCAGCCCGGCCGTTGCACAGGACCTCACGGGTGCGGGAGCCACATTTCCATTCCCGATCTACGACAAGTGGTTCCACGAGTACGCCGCAAAGAAGAACGTGCAGATCAACTATCAGTCGATCGGCTCGGGCGGCGGCATCAAGCAGCTCACCGAAGGAACCGTCGACTTTGGAGCATCGGACGCGCCGATGTCGGATGCGGAGCTCGCGAAGGCAAAAGGGCCGATCATGCACATCCCGACGGTACTCGGCGCGGTCGTCGTGACGTACAACCTGCCCGAGCTGACACGACAGCTTCACCTCGACGGCACGACGCTCGCCGCGATCTTCCTCGGTGAGATCACGAAGTGGAACGACGCGCGGATCTCGAAGCTGAATCCCGGAGCGAAGCTTCCCGCCTCCGATATCCTCGTCGTGCATCGCTCGGACGGCTCGGGCACGAGCTACGTGTTCACCGACTACCTCACCAAGGTCAGCGCGACCTGGGCTGCCAAGCCCGGCAAGGGCAAGGATGTGCAGTGGCCGATCGGTCTGGGCGGCAAGGGCAATGATGGCGTGACCGGGCAGGTGAAGCAGCTTCCGGGCTCCATTGGCTACGTCGAGCTGGCCTATGCAAAGCAGAACAAGCTTCCCTATGCCGCGATCAAGAATGCGAGCGGCGCATTCGTGTCGCCCTCGATCGAGGCGGTCACCGCGGCGGCGGCCGGCGCCAAGCTTCCGGCGAACACTGACTATCGCGTCTCGATCGTCGACGCGACGGGCAAGGGCGCCTATCCCATATCCTCCTTTACGTGGTTGCTCCTCTACGAAAAGCAGGCGGATGCCGTGAAGGGAAAGAAGTTGCTGGATTTCGTCCGCTGGGCGCTCACCGAGGGTGAGAAGTCAGCGTCATCGCTCGACTACGCCCCGATTCCTGCTGCGATGGCCACGCAGTTGTTGAAGCGGCTCGGTACCGTGACGGTCGCCGCGCGCTGACCGGCGCACGGCAGTGAGGGGCCGGGCCCGCCATCCACGGCGGGCCCGGCCCCTCGTTGTTACACGGTCGTGACGAGACGAAGACGGAGCGCGATTGCGAGCGGTGCAGCACATCGCCCATCGTTCAGCCGAGTCCTTCAGCCTTAAACGTGGGTGCCGCGGAATGACGGAGATGCAGAACGCAGTCGACCATTCAGTGCTGTTGCTTACCCCTCGCCAGGACCGTATCGAGAAGGCAATTCTCGCGGCCCTTCGCAACGGCGCTCCGCGTAGCGCGCTCCGCGAGGAGGTGCGAAGCCTCGCCCAGCTGCTCCGCATGCAGGGCCACTCGGCGGAGCGTGCGGCCGCGATCATCGGCACGCTCGGCCAACGAGCTGCGCCGCTGATGCCGCACTTCGATGCGTCGGCAGCGGGCGACGCACTCGCCGACCGACTCGGCATGATGCTGCGCTGGTCCGCTGCCGAGTTTTCCCGCTCGGATTGAGCCCGCGAGCCGCGCTAGGTGGAAGCAAGGCGCGGGAAGCGCGCGATGACCGTGGTGCCCACGCCAAGGCGACTCAACGCCTCTACGCGGCCGCCATGGGCGTCAACGAGATGCCGAACGATCGCAAGGCCGAGGCCCGTGCCTCCCTGCTCGCGTGACCGTCCAGCATCGACGCGATAGAAGCGTTCAAAGATGCGCGGCAGGTGCTCCGGTCCGATGCCCATGCCGGTGTCGATGACGTCGATGCGGATGAACGCCCCCTCGTTGCGCGTTCGGAGCGTGACGCTCCCGGCGCGCGTGTACTGCACCGCATTCTCCACGAGGTTGGCCACGACCTGACGGAACGCCATGGGATCAACGGCCACGCGGGTGGCGTCCGTCGCGATGTCGGCGGATAGCGTGATGTCGTGTGCCGCCGCGCTCGTGCCCACGGTGGCAAAGACGCCATCGATAACCGAGGCGACGTCCACGTCTGTCACATTCGGCTTCCACACCCCACTCTCGATCCGCGAGAGGTCGAGCAGGTCATCCACGATGCGCTGCATGCGGAGTGCGTTGTCGCGAATCGTCTCCACGAACCGCTGGCGTTGCTGCGTCGGAATCGACTCGTCCAGCAGCGTCTCGGCGTAGCCGTTCACGGCGGTCAGCGGCGTCTTGAGCTCGTGTGAGACGTTCGCGACGAAATCGCGCCGCACCATTTCCAGGCGGCGCAGCACGGTGAGGTCCAGCAATGTCAGCACGGCACCCGCCGTCGGGAGCGGGCGCGACGTGATCGCAAGCGTCCGCTCCCCGATCACGACCTCGGAGGTGGGGACGTCATCGCCGGCGAGCGCCTGGTCGATGGCCGACCGAATCGCGTAGTCGCGAGGCAGCAGCTCACGGCCGAAGGGGAGTGGAGCCTGCGTACCGAGCAGCACACGACCGCGCTCGTTGATTCTCACCACCGCGCCCGATGGATCGAAAGCAAGCACGCCTTCCTCGAGGGATTCAAGGAGGGCGGTCATGAGCTGGTCGTCCTTCTCGAGCGCCTCCATCCGGTGCGAAAGTTGTTCTGCCATCCGACTGAGGGCCGTGGCGAGATCTCCCACTTCGCCCGGCGCTGACAGGGCGGGCCGACGTGCCAGGTTGCCCGCAGCGATGGCCCGTGCGACATCGCGCAGTTCCACGACCGGCTGCGAGATGGTTCGCGCAAATGCCCAGGCCAACAGCACTGCGCCGACGAGTGCGACGAGGCCGCTGATCAGGACGTCGAGCTGTGCGCCGCGCACGACGGCATCGAGGCGTTCCGTCGTCATCGATACCCGGACCGTGCCGAGCGGATGTCGGACGGCAACGTACAGTTCATCATCGCCGGCCGAGGCACTGTTGCGCCGCGCCGAGCCGACGCCGGTTTGCCGCGCGCCGATGACCTCGGGCCGCGACGCATGATTCTCGAGGCGCCGTCGCGCGTCGGCGCCGAATTCGGAATCGCCCACCACGACGCCCGAAGTGTCGATCAGCGTCACGCGATACCCGAGCGCCAGGCCGGACTCGCGCGCCACGGCATCCGGATCTGCGCGTATGGTCCAGTCGCTGGCAACGAGCCGAGCCGCGCGCGCCAGCTCGTCCGTCTTTTCCAGCACCAACCGGTCGCGCAAGCGCCCGCCCGCGATCAGCACGACCGCACTGATCAAGGTGGCGACGACGAACAACGTGCCGGTGAGCAGCCGCCGTGCGAGACTCATCCGAGCCGGTTCTGCGCGGCGCGGATGCGGTACCCGAAGCCTCGCACAGTCTCGATGAGATCGCCGGCGACGCCGAGCTTCGCACGCAGACGCTGGACATGCATGTCCACGGTGTGCGTCTGGATGTCGGGCGCTGCTTCCCAGACCGTCTCCAGCAGGTGGGCGCGCGCCTGCACCCGGCCGCGACGCTCTGCCAGCGTGAGGAGGAGCTTGAACTCCGTCGGCGTGAGTTCCACCGGTTCGCCGTCGACGTGCACCAGATGCGATGCGCGGTCGATGGAAAGCGGGCCGATGGCCAGCAGGTCGTTGCTGGCTGCTGCGCCGGCGCCGGAACGGCGAAGAATGGCTGCCACGCGCAGCACCAGCTCCTGCGGGCTGAACGGCTTGGTGAGGTAGTCGTCGGCTCCGAGGGAAAGCCCCTGAATGCGATCGGACTCCTCGCGGCGTGCGGTGAGCATCAGCACCGCGATGTGCCGCGTCGCCTCCGACGCGCGGATCTGCTCGATCACTTCATAGCCTGACATTCCTGGCAGCATCAGGTCCAGCACGATGAGCGCAGGGCGCTCGCGGCGAGCCGCTTCCAGCGCTTCCGTGCCGGAACTCGCCATGGAGACGCGATAGCCGGCTTTCACCAGGTGGTAGGCGACGAGCGCGACGATATCGGCTTCGTCGTCGACGACGAGCACCCGCTCGCCGATGGGAGCGGGTGCGGTCACGCCTGGCCACCCGAGATGCGGTGCGAGATCTTCGCGACGATCATCTCGATGGCGACGGGATTGCGCCCGCCGCGCGGAACGATCACATCCGCATAGCGCTTGCTCGGCTCCACGAACTCGAGGTGCATCGGCTGGACGGTGGAGAGGTATTGCTCGAGGATCTCGGCGAGCGGCCGGCCGCGCTTCGCCATGTCGCGGCGAATGCGGCGTATGAGACGGACGTCCGCGTCTGCGTCGACGAACACCTTCACGTCACAGAGCGCGCGGACGCGCGCATCCACAAAGAGGAGAATACCGTCGATGACCACGACATTCGCGGGAGGAATGCGCACGGTCTCGGTGCTGCGGGCGTGATTGACGAAGTCGTAGACGGGCTTGTCGATGGCGGCGCCGCCGGCGAGCTGTCCCAGTTGCGTGACCAGGTGGTCCCAGTCGAATGAGTTCGGGTGATCCCAGTTCACCTTCTTTCGTTCATCGAAGGGCAGATGGCCGTGATCGAGATAGTAGGCGTCCATGTCGATGAAGGCGACGGAGGCGTCGCCGAGCGCGGACGCGACGTTCCTCGCAACCGTACTCTTTCCCGATCCTGTCCCGCCCGCGATGCCGATGACGAGAGGCTTCATGCGTTGCGTCCCTGGCGCCCGTAGCGGAGTGTGCGCGAAAGTTCGCCGGTCGGCGTAGGTCTGCGCAGGGTGCGGTCTGTCACGGTCATGTATTACCCGGGTGGGGAATGCGGCGGCACGCAGTGGCCTAGTGTGCAGGACGGCAATCCCGGCGTCAACGGACTGTATCCTCGCCGTCGATATAGCCACAGGCTAGCTTTTTTCCATGCGTAACCGACTTTGCCTGGCTGCCGCAGCGACCTTCGTTGCGGCTGGTTGTGTCGTTCCCTTCGTGCTGGCCGCCCAGGCGCGGTCATACGACCTGGTGGTTGCGGCGACCACCGACGTCCACGGCCGCATTCGCGGCTGGAACTACGAAGCGAATCGCGAGGACGTCACGCGCGGATTGTCGCGCGCGGCCACCATCGTGGATTCGGTCCGCGCCACCGCGCCGGGACGTGTGGTGCTGCTCGACGCCGGCGACCTTCTGCAGGGCAATTCCCTGACATACTTTGCGGCCCGCGTCTCACCGCGTTCCGCGCGGCATCCCGTGGTGGCCGCGATGAATGCCATGCACTATGACGCCGCGGCGGTGGGCAACCACGAGTTCAACTACGGTGTGCCCTTCCTCAAGCGGGCCGTGGCACAGGCGTCCTTTCCCTTCCTCGCCGCGAATGTGTATCGCCCGGATGGAAAGCGCGGATTTCGGGGATGGGCCATCCTGACGCGCAATGGGGTGAAGATTGGCGTGGTCGGCGCGACCACGCCCGGATCGATGGTCTGGGACCGTGACAACCTGAAGGGGCGGCTGGTCATTCGTGACATCGTGCCCGCTGTGCGGCAGGCCGTCGCCGAAGTGCGTCGCGCCGGGGCGGAGGTTGTGCTCGTGACGATGCACTCGGGCCTCGATGGTCCCTCGAGCTATGACACGGTATCCACGGGGGTCCCGAGCGAGAACGTGGCGGCCCGCGTCGCGCGCGAGGTGGCGGGCGTTGACCTGATCGTGTATGGCCACTCGCATCAGGAGGTCGGCGATACGGTCATCAACGGCGTGCTCCTGATGCAGCCGAAGAACTGGGCGACGAGTGTCGCCGTTGCGCACCTCAGCCTCGAGCAGATGGGCGGCCACTGGCATGTCGCGTTCAAGCAGTCGCGCGTGATTCAGGCGGCCGGTCGTCCGGAGCAATCGGCGGTGGTCGCGGCAACGGCGGTGGCGCACGCCGCAACATTGAAGTGGGTGGCCGAGCCCATTGGCCGGACCGCGGTGGCGTGGCGCGCAGATTCCGCACGGGTCGTCGACACGCCGCTGATCGACTTCATCCTCGAGGTAGAGCGGAAGGCCACGGGCGCCGACCTCGCTTCCACGGCCGCGTTCTCGCTGGACGCATCGATCGACACGGGCGCAATCACCGCGGCGCGCATGCAGGCGCTCTACCCCTATGACAACACCTTGCGGGCGGTCCGGATCAGTGGGACGCAGCTCCGCGAATATCTCGAGCAGAGCGCGCGCTACTACCTCACGTCGACGGACGGCACCGTACGCGTCGATCCGACGTTTCCTGGCTTCAACTTCGACATCGTCGCCGGTGCCGACTATACGCTCGACGTCTCCCGTCCGGCAGGACAGCGCGTGACCAGGCTGGAGGTGAAGGGAAGGCCGGTTGCGCCAACGGACAGCTTTTCGCTGGCCCTGAACAACTATCGGCAGGCGGGTGGGGGAGGTTACGCCATGCTCGCGCATGCGCCCGTGGTGTACGACAAGCAGCAGGAAATCAGGCAGCTGCTCGTTGACGAGGTGCGCCGTCGCGGGACGCTGGCGCCCGCGGAGTATTTCGTGCGCAACTGGCACATCGAGCCTGCAGCCGCCGTTGCGTCACTCTACGGCCAGCTGCGGCGTGAGAATCGCGAAGATGCCCACGCGTCGGGCGCGGGGTCTGGATCGGTAGTGCGACCCGCGCGACCCGCAACGCGTCTCCGCATCATTGCCACCAACGATTTTCACGGCGCGCTCGAGGCGCGGCCAGACGCGACTGGCCGACTGCGCGGTGGGGCGGCCTATCTGGCGACCGCCATCCGAAACGCGCGCGCGGGCTGCGCACCGCCCGCGTGCGAATCCATCCAGCTTGACGGCGGCGACGAGTTTCAGGGAACACCTGCGTCCAACCTCGCATTCGGACGGCCCGTCGTCAGCATCTTCAATGCGCTCGGGCTGGCGGCGAGCGCACTCGGGAATCACGAATTCGACTGGGGGCAGGACACGTTGCGCGCGCGCATGCGTGAGGCCCACTACGGAATCTTCGGTGCGAACGTACGCTACGCCGACGGCCGCGATGTGCCGTGGATTCGCGACGACACCCTCATTGTGCGCGGTGTGCTGAAGATCGGCGTCATTGGCCTGGCGACGGTCGCCACGCCTACCACCACCCGCGCCTCGAATGTATCCGACCTGCGCTTTCTCGAGCCCGCGCCGATCGTCGACAGCCTGGCGCGCCGGCTTCGCGCGCGGGGCGCCGACTACGTGATCGTCATCGGACATCTGGGCGCCTTCTGCGATCGCGATGGCGCCACGAACTGCAACGGCGAAGTGGTCCAGCTCGCGAAGGCGCTGCACGAGCCGATCGATGCGATCGTGAGCGGGCATACGCATTCGCTCGTCGACGCCATTGTCAATGGCATTCCGATTGTGCAGGCGCGCTCGAGCGGCACGGCGTACGGCATCATTGACCTCGGTCCCCAGGGTGTCACGCATCATGTCAGCGACGTGCTGCCCGATTCACTGACGGCAGATCCGGCCACGGCGAGCCTCGCCAGCACGGCGGTCGCGCGTGTCGCCGCGTTTGTCGATCGTCCTGTGGCGACCATCGCCGACGACCTGACGCGCACGGGCAACCAGTATGCGCTCGGCAACCTCATCGCCGACGCCATGCGCGTCGTCGGCAAGGGCGACGTCGGCGTGATGAACAACGGCGGTATTCGCGCGAACCTGCACGCCGGTCAGGCGACGTACGGCTCGCTCTTCGAGATACAACCATTCGGCAATGTCCTCTACAGAGTCACAGTGACGGGGACGTCACTGCGCGGCTATCTTGCAGCTCTCGTGAATCGCACGCCGAACGTCCACGTGAGTGGAGTGACCATTGCCTACGACTCCACCAGGACAGGCGTTGCGCGGTTCGTCGCCGCGACTCT
Source organism: Gemmatimonadales bacterium (assembly GCA_038322445.1). Lineage (GTDB taxonomy): Bacteria > Gemmatimonadota > Gemmatimonadetes > Gemmatimonadales > Gemmatimonadaceae > AG11. Next base: position 10,222 of record JBBQFW010000009.1, on the reverse strand, counting down.
GAGTGACGGACGCGCGATCCGCGATGACGCACAGTACGCCATCATCCTCAATGACTTCCTTGTCACCGGAGGCGACGGACTCGGGGTGACGACGGGCGCGATTCGTAGCGATATCCTGCCGATCACCGACCTGGATGCCCTGGTCGAATACCTCAAGTCGCTTCCGCAACCCGTACGTGCGCCAACCGAAGTGCGCATGAAGCCAATAGGTGCCATGTGAGAACGACCATGCGCGTGTTCGTGAACGGCGCGGGGCTGGATGCTCCCGCCGGGGGCACGGCGATCGATGCCGTCGAGGTGCACTCGTCTGCGGATGCGGCTGCGGTGCGCGAAGGAACGCTGATCGTCACCGACAGTCGCGGCCTGCCAGTGCCCGCCGACACGCCGCTCTTCAACGGCGCGCTGTTTCGCCTGATCCCCAACCGGGGTCGCGATGCGAAGGACCCCGCCACGCAGTTCGACTCGTAATGCCGATCCCAACTCGTGAGCTATTGCGCCGCCTGCCCAAGGCGGAACTGCACTGTCATCTCGACGGCTCGGTGCGGCCGGCGACGATGATCGATCTCGGCATCGAGCTGGGCAAGCCGATGCCGGCCGCCGATGCCGCATCACTCCGCACCTACATGCGGGTGGACGACGCGCGGAACCTGGAGGACTACCTCGAGCGGTTTGCCATTACGCTGTCGGTCATGCAGACGGAGTCCGCCCTGGAGCGCATCGCGTACGAGCTCGCCGAAGACTCCGCGCGCGACGGCGTGCGCTACATCGAGGTCCGCTACGCGCCCGTATTGAACGTTCGCGAGGGGATGTCGCTCGAGCAGGCGGTCGAAGCGCCGTTGCGCGGACTCACACGGGCTGAAGAAGACTTCGGCATCAAGGGACGGGTGATCGTCACCGCGATTCGCAACATGGCGCCGAGTGTTTCGCAGGAATTGGCCGAGCTTGCCGTGGCCTATCGCCATCGTGGCGTCGTCGGATTCGATCTCGCCGGCGGCGAAGTGGGACATCCGGCCAAGGCGCATCGCGCTGCCTTCGAGTACGCACGCGTCCACGATCTTGCGTGCACCTGCCATGCCGGAGAGGGTGACGGCCCCGACTCGGTACGCCAGGCCGTGCATGTCTGCGGTGCGCACCGTGTGGGCCACGCAACGCGTCTGATCGAGGACACCTCGCTCACGGACTATTGCAACGATCACCGGATCGCACTCGAGATCTGCCTCACCAGCAACGTGCAGACGCGCGCCGCTGGCTCGTATGCCTCGCATCCCTTCCGCGAATACTTCGATCGCGGACTCAACGTCGTATTGAATACTGACAACCGGCTCATGAGCGACGTCACGCTGACCGACGAGTATGTGCACGCGGCCGAGTCGCTCAACTTCGGCTTCGATGAGCTGGCGCGTGTCGCCGTGAACGGATTCGAGAGCTGCTTCCTGCCGTACGAAGAGCGGGTCCAGCTCGTCGCGGATGCCGAGCGCGAGATCGCGGTCCTGCGAGCTCTCGACGAATGAACGATGAGCGTCACTATGGCGTCGCCGCAGCGTCCCGCGCTGCCGACTTCATCCGCACGCATGTCGGCGCTGATGCGCCCGTCGCCGCGATCATTCTCGGCTCGGGGCTCGGCGGACTCGCGCTTCGCATTGTTGACGCGGTATCGATCCCGTTTGCCGCCGTGCCCGGATTCCCCGCGGCGACCGTGGTTGGACATGCCGGGAAGCTCATTGCCGGTCGCCTCGGCGGTCGTCGCGTAGTGGCGCTCGCCGGCCGCTTCCACATGTACGAAGGGCACGATGCCGCACTCGCGGGATTCCCGGTGCGCGTGCTGAGGCAGCTCGGCGTGGACACGCTCTTCGTCTCCAACGCGGCGGGGGGCATTCGTCGGACGTTTCGAGCGGGCGACCTCATGCTCATCCGCGACCACCTGAACCTGATGTTCCGCAATCCGCTCACGGGCGGTGTCGAAGCAGGTGACGAACGATTCCCCGACATGAGCGCGCCGTACGACGCATCGTTGGCCAGTGCGCTCCGTGGCCATGCCGCCGCGCTGGGTATCTCGTTGCAGGAGGGCGTTTATGGGGCGCTGCTCGGCCCTACCTATGAGACGCCAGCGGAAGTGCGGATGCTCGCCACGCTCGGTGCGGATGCAGTCGGCATGTCCACCGTGCCCGAGGTGCTGGTCGCACGGGCGATCGGGATTCGCGTCGCCGGCATCAGTTGCGTGACGAACCTGGCGTCCGGTATCTCCCCGCATCCACTCTCGCATGCGGAAGTGCTTGAAACCACGACACTCGTGGCCGAGCGATTCGAGACCCTCGTGGAGCGCTTCGTCGAGCGACTGGCGGCGCCGTGATACGGGAAGCGCCACGCGTGAGCGTGGCGCTTCCCGTTCTACGCGACGAGCAGTCAGGGTGCTATTGCCGTCGCGGCGTTGGTGAGGGCGGCAAGGAGCGCACGCGAGCCTTGAACGTCTGGTAGTTCCTCGAGTCCGTCGCCAAGGAACGGATGATCGCCGGATCGTATGTCGCGATGAGGGCTCTCGTCGCCGCAATCCGGTCCTCCTCGAGCGGATGCGTGGCGAACCAGCCTTCCACCGCTCCGGGGTTCGACGTCCGCTCGTTGATGAGGATCTGGAACATCTCGGGCACGCCATTCGGACTGATGCCGGCGCGGATCGTGTTGCGAATCCCCTCCTCGTCAGCCTCCGCCTCGTCCGACCGGCTGAACCGCGCAAAAATCGCGGTTCCGCCAATCTGAATGGCAGCCTGCCCAGCCTGCGAGTTGCAGACGCTGGTGAGCACACACGCAAGCGTAACGCCGAAGTTCGCACCCTGTTGCTGCTGCATCTGCTTGATCGAGTGACGACGAACCACGTGTCCAATCTCGTGACCCAGCACGCCCGCGAGCTGGTCCATGCGCTGCGTCCGCTCGATGAGTCCGCGGTTGACGTAGATGAATCCGCCCGGGACTGCGAACGCGTTCACTTCCTTGCTGTCGACCATATAGAACTTCCACGCATTCGCCTGCGTGAGGTCCGTACGGGACGTCAGGCGTGCGATGGAGTCACCCAGAACGTTGAGATAGCGGTTGATCTCGAGATCCTGGACGATAGGGAGCTGCTGGTTGATCTCGGCCGAGTACTGCTGGCCCATGTCGACTTCTTGTTGCGTGGAGACAGCGCAGGCCGTCAAGCCTAGCACTACCGCTACGCCTACCATGAACTGTTTCATCGAGTCCTCTCGTAGAAGCGAACGCCAACGCCGAGTGCAAGTCTCATTCCTGCCCGGTGCGAACATAACATCTTGAATCTACTCACCTTAGCTCGCGATCTTCGCCGCAGAAAAGCACGAGAACGACAGCAACTCTTCGCCGCCGAAGGCGTCCGAGCCGTGGAGGAGCTACTCCGTTCTCCCCTCGCCGTTCGCGGCGTGCTCGTGGCTCCGCAACTCGCCGATGCACCGAGGGGCAACAATCTTCTAGGCATGCTTCGCACCGCAGCCGTTCCGGTGGCGGAAGTCGGTCCACTCGAGTTCGCAAGCGCTGCCGAGACCGACTCCCCTCAGGGAGTGCTGGCGATCGCCGAGATCCCTGACCGATCGCTTGGCGCGCTCCGGGTCGGTGAGACGGCGCGGATCGTGGTCCTCGATGCGGTGCAGGATCCGGGCAACGTCGGCACGATTCTGAGGACGGCTGCCGCACTCGGGGCCACGGCTGCGCTTGCGCTGCCGGGCACCGTCGACCTTTGGAATGCGAAGGTCGTGCGCAGCGCGATGGGTGCAGGTTTTCATTTTCCGGCGTTCTCCACCACCTGGAGCGAGTTCGACGCGTTCCGGCAGGACCGGGGCGTTGCGGTGTGGGGCACGGACTCGTCGGGAACGGCACTCGCCGATCTCCATGCTCCCGCGCGCCTTGCCCTGATCGTCGGAAACGAGGGCGCGGGCCTGTCCGATGAAGCGCGGACCCGCGCCAACGTGCTGGCGGCGCTTCCCATCGGATCGGTGGTCGAGTCACTGAACGTGGCGGTGGCCACGGGAATCTTTCTCTATCAGCTGCGAACGTGAGCCCCTACGTCTTCGTCATCGCCTACGCGTTTCTCGTCGGACTCTGTGTGGGCTCCTTCCTGAATGTCTGCGTGTCACGCTGGCCGCGCGACCTCAGCGTCGTGCGGCCGCGCTCGCGATGCCCGCAGTGCGGTCACCAGCTGGCGTGGTTCGAGAACATTCCGCTCTTCAGCTGGGTGGTGCTTCGCGCGCGGTGCCGTTGCTGCGACGAGCCGATTTCCGCGATCTACCCGCTCCTCGAGGTAGCGATCGGAACGCTGTGGGCCCTGTGCGCCTGGCGCTTCGGTCCGACGTTCACCGCGATCCGTCTCGCCGTGTTCCTCACCATCCTCGTCGGTGTGGCCCTCACGGACCTCAAGCACTACCTCATTCCCGACGGCTTTACCGTGACGGGGCTGCTCTGGACGCTCGCGGGGGCGCTCATCGCTCCGTTCATCGGTGACAGCGTCTTCTTTGCCGGCCCGTTCGACGCACTCGTTGGCGCTTGTGCAGGTGCCGGCATCATCGCCGTGATCGGCTGGCTGGGTGAGGCTGCGCTGAAGCGCGAGGCCATGGGAATGGGCGACATGACGCTGATGGCATTCGTCGGAGCCGCGCTCGGCCCCACGCGGGCGATTGCGACCGTCTTCCTCGGCGCCACAATTGCGGCGGTGGTATTCCTCGGGATCGTGTACCCACTCGCCTTCGCGCGGCGAGGTCGTATGACTACCCAGACCGAATTGCCACTCGGCGGCGTGAGCGCGCGAGTTCCGCTGGAGGTACCGCTCGTCCCCTTCGGTGTGTTCCTCGCGCCGGCGAGCGTCATCATGCTCCTGTGGGGATCGGAGATTCTCGCGCGTGTCTTTCCGGTGATGTGAATCCTGGGCAGGCTGCAGAGGGTAAGGACGTTATCCTCATAGCGCACGGCAGGCTCCCTGCGTCTACGACGCCCCGAGTCGGCTGTGAGTGTGCCGCCCACTTCGTCACAAGCCATGGCCATGACAGACGTTCGCCAGAACGAAACGCCGGCACTCGACCGATTCACGCGCGACCTCACCGCCGATGCCCGCGCTGGGCGGCTCGAAATCGTCCGCTGCCGAGACGAGGAAATCGCGCGGACCATCGACATCCTCCTGCGTCAGGGCAAGAACAACCCGGCGCTCGTGGGGCAGGCGGGCGTGGGCAAGACGGCGATCGCCGAAGGTCTCGCGTTCCGTATCTCGGAGGGCCGCGTTCCGATCGCGCTCCGCGACTTGCGGCTGTTGTCCCTCGATGCGGTGGGGCTCGTCGCGGGCACCACGTACCGCGGACAATACGAGGAACGCCTCCGCGACGTCGTGGCGGAGACCACTGCGGCGGGGGATGTGCTCCTCTTCGTGGACGAGATGCACAACCTCATCGGCCAGGGGAGCACGAGCAGTTCCGCGATGGACGCCGCCAACATGCTCAAGCCGGCGCTGGCCCGTGGTGAATTCCGCCTGCTCGGCGCCACCACCGACGAGGAGTACGACCGGTGGATCCTCGGCGATCCTGCGCTCGAGCGCCGCTTCCAGAAGATCGTCGTGCGCGAACTGTCACCCGCAGAAACGCTCGAGATCCTGCGCACGCGGATTCCCTCGCTCGCACGTCATCACAACGTGGTGATCACCGATGCCGCGGTGCGGGCGGCGATCGAGCTGACGGACCTGTGGGTGCCCGACCGGCGCCGACCCGACAAGGCGATCGATGCCCTCGACGAGGCCTGTGCACACACCCAGGCCGTGGCGGCGTATTCGACCGCCGCCGAGCAGATGATCTCGCGTCGGCGCGCCTGGGCACGGGAAGGGCGGCGGCGCGACCCGAGGCCCGCGCGTTCGCCCGCGGAGCCGATGAATCGCATGGCGCGAGACGGTATGGCCGCCCTCGAGCGGTTTGGCGCCGAGCTCGAGGCGGCCTTCGTTCGGGTCACGCCGGTGCCGGAACCATCGGTTGGTCCGCCTGACGCGGCGGTATCAACTGGCGCGGAACGCGCAGCGCTGGACGTTGCCCTCGAGCGACAACTGCTCGATGATGGTATCGTCGTGCGCGGGCACGACGTGGCTCGCGTGGTCGGATTGATGACCGGACGGAGAGTAGAATGGGAAGAGTGAACCTGAAGCTCGTGGCGGCGATACTCGTCGTTGCGATCGGCGCTGCGCTTTTCTTCGGTCGCGAGCGCAGTACGGGCGATGGTCCGTACGCGCAGGAAGTCGCCGACGCGGTGCCACGGATCGAGAAGTCGACCGGCATGGCGTTCAAGCGGCCGCCGCGCGTGGAGGCGCGGAGCAAGGATCAGGTGCGCGAATTCCTCGTCAAGAAGTTCGATGAGTCGACACCGGCATCAGAGATCATGGGCGAGCAGGCCGCCTACCGGCTCTTCGGGCTCATCCCGGATACGCTCGACCTGCGGAAATTCTACCTCGCCATCCTCACGGAGCAGGTAATCGGCTACTACGACCCGTCCGCGAAGGTGCTCTACGTGGTGCAGGGCGCAGACGAGAAGACCGTCAGCATCACGATCACGCACGAGTTGGTGCACGCGCTCCAGGATCAGTACGTCAACCTTGATTCGCTGCAGAAGGCGACCACCGACAACGATCGGCTCAGTGCCCTCCAAGCGGTGATAGAGGGCCAGGCGCAGTTCGAGCAGTTGTCCATCATGGTCGGCGGGTCGAGCAACATTGCCATGCGGGTCGGTGGACGCGACCGGATTCGCGAGATGATTCGTGAGAACCAGAGCGCGATGCCGATCTTTGCGACGGCACCGATGGTGATCCAGGAGTCGCTGCTCTTTCCCTACCTCAGCGGTGCAGACTTCGTCCAGCGATTCAAGGAACTGAAGCCGGGGACAAATCCACTGGCGAATCCGCCGCGCTCGACCGAACAGATTCTCCATACGCCGGCATACTTCGGCAATCCGCCGGATGAGCCGAGCACGGTGACGCTGCCGGCGCCGCGCGGTGCGACCCGCCTGTACGAGAATGATCTCGGCGAATTCGGGACGCGCCTGTTGTTGTACCAGCACCTGAAGGACGACCAGGCCGCGCCGCGCTCTGCGGTGGGGTGGGACGGCGACCGCTTCGTTGTCGTGAAGGGTGCAGCGGGGCAGGGCATCGTGTGGGCGAGCGTCTGGGACAGCACGCTGCAGGCCGCGTCGTTCTCCGATGCGCTCATTCGTGCGACGACGAAGCGTACGGGTGCCTCGGAGCATGCCGAAGCAGCCGGTGGCGCGACCATCCGCCCGAAGGGTCGCACGATTACTGTCTTTCCTCGCATCATCAATGGACGCGCGGTGGTGATTTACAGCGACCTGCCTGACGGCATGTCCGGAGTGATCGATCCCGCCGCGATCAAGGTCGATCCGCGTTGACGCGCGTGCCGGTCTCGCTCGTGACCGGCAGCGTCGCCTGTGACTCCCTCGTGGGCGTCGTGCGCTGGCCGCTGGTTTCCTCGACTTCCGCGGGCAGCAGCGCGAGTCGCAGGACTTCGTCCATGCTGGACACGAATGTGAAGGACACCTGCTTCTTCACCTCGTCGGGGACATCGCGCAGGTCCTTCTCGTTCGCGCGCGGAATGATCAACTGCCGCAACCCGGCCCGATAGGCCGCGAGCGTCTTCTCCTTCAACCCACCGATCTCGAGTACCTTGCCGCGCAGCGTGACTTCGCCCGTCATCGCGACATCGCGCCGCACGGGACGTTGGGACACCGCGCTGGCGATGGCGAGCGTGAGGGCGATGCCGGCGCTCGGCCCGTCCTTCGGCACCGCGCCAGCCGGAAGATGGACGTGGATGTCGTACTCCTTGAACGCATTGTCCGGAATGCCGAGCTGCGCGGCGCGTGAGCGGACGTACGAGAAGGCGGCGTCCACACTCTCGCGCATGACGTCGCCGAGCTGCCCCGTCACGGTGAGCCGCCCGGAGCCAGGCATGCGCAGGGCCTCGATCACCAACAGGTCGCCGCCCGTGGATGTCCATGCGAGACCGGTCACGACACCGATTTCCGGAACGGTGTCGGCTTCCTCGACGGCGTAGCGCGGCACGCCAAGGATTTCCTCCACCTTTTCCGTGTCGATCACCCACGCGCCTTCTTCGCCCTCCGCCTTGCGACGTGCACGGCGACGCATGATGGCCGCGAGGTTGCGCTCGAAGTTGCGCAGCCCCGCCTCACGGGAGTAACGGTTGGACACGAACGACAGCGACTCGTCCGTGAACTGGATATCCTTGTCGCTGACGCCGTGCTCCTCGAGGAGTCGCGGGATGAGGTAGCGCCACGCAATTTCGACTTTCTCCTCGATGGTGTAGCCCGCGATGCGAATGATCTCCATGCGGTCACGCAGGGGCGCCGGGATGTCGAACAGGTTGTTCGCGGTGCAGATGAACAGCACGCCACTGAGGTCGAACGGCAGGTTGAGGTAGTGGTCGACGAACTTGTCGTTCTGGCTGGGGTCGAGCACCTCGAGCATGGCCGCCGTGGGGTCTCCGGAGGGTCCCCCGCCGGACATCTTGTCGATCTCGTCGATCATGAGCACCGGGTCGCGCACCTGCACGCGCCGCAGCGCCTGGATGAGCAGCCCTGGCATCGCACCGACGTACGTGCGACGATGCCCACGGATCTCCGCCTCGTCGCGCACGCCGCCCACCGAGATGCGGTAGAACGCGCGCCCGATCGACTTGGCGATCGCCTCACCGAGGGATGTCTTGCCCGTTCCTGGCGGGCCGACGAAGCAGAGGATGGGCCCGTGCGGGTCGCCGCCACGCAGCTTGCGCACGGCGAGATACTCGATGATCCGCTCCTTGGCCTCGCTGAGGCCGTAGTGCCGACCATCGAGTGCTTCCTCGACCTTCTTCAGCGTAATCTCGTCGTCGCCGCTGCGCTGGTTCCACGGCAGCGAGAGGATCCAGTCGAGATACGTACGAATGACCTGATATTCGCTCGATGCACTACTGAGCTGCCGGAGGCGTTCTGTTTCGCGGCGCGCCTCCTGCCCAACGCGCTCCGGCAACTTCGCGTCGTCGATTTTCCGTAGCAGCTCGACGGCCTCCTTTTCGCCAGGATCGGCTTCGCCCAGCTCTGCCTGGATCGCGCGCAACTGCTGGCGGAGATAGAACTCGCGCTGATGCTGCTCGATCTTGATCTCGGTCTGCCGCTTCACGTCTTCCATGACGCGCGCCCGCGCCACTTCGCGCTCGAGGCGATTCAGGATGAAGCGCAACCGGTGCCCCACGTCGAGGCGCTGCAGCACCTCATCCTTGTCCGTAATCCGGAAGTTCATGTTGGTGGCCGCGAGATCCGCGAAGCGTCCCGGATCCGACACGTTCATCTTCAGGATAGCGGGCACTTCATCCGGAATGCGGTCGACCAACTCGGCGAGTGTCTCCGCGGCAGCGATTACGCGTGCAACGAGATCGTCAAGCTCCGCGGGTTCGGCGGGCGTCTCCTTCGCGGGGCGAACCGCCGCGACGGGATACGGATCTTCCTGGTTGATGCCCTCGATGACAATGCGTCGCAATCCCTGTAGCGTGATCTGCACGGTGTCGCCCGGCAGGTTGATTCGCTCATGGACGCGTGCCGCGACGCCGACGCGGCCGATAAAGCGCTGCGAGTCGATGGGATCGTCATGGTCACCACTCGCGACGACAAGTGCGACGACGAGGCCCGGTTCGTCGTACGCGCGGAGCAGTGACAGATTCTCGGGAGCGCCCATCTGCACCGCGATGGTGCCGAGTGGATAGACGATCGTCGAGCGCAGCGCCATGAGGGGGAGCGCTGGCGGAAGCTCGGACTTCAGGATCTCGTCCTTGCGCTGGGGCTTGGCCATTGGCGCAAGGTAACCTCAAATGGTGAGAGTCTGACAGTCGGACAGTCTGACCCGGCCGAGCGGCTACGCCGCCGGCCGTGTGACAGCGGGTCAACTGAAGTCTGACAGATGTTGCCTCCACATGGCGGTCCCTCGCGAGCCGCGCAATTTCCGTTAGCGGCCTCGTGGAAAAAGCGCGCATCAACCCGGTTGTGTAGATCATGGCTGTCTGACCCTGCCGTTGACCCGCTGTCAGACGAGCAGCCGCGCAGCGGCGAGCGGGTCAGACTGTCAGACCGTCAGACCCCAGAGCGGTCTCCACCTAACGTGAGGCATACATGGCCGGTGTGAAGCTCGATGGCGCGGGGA